>CASBQB010000392.1 GCA_949127655.1 Chroococcales cyanobacterium PMM_0086
GCTGCAAATTCCCAACGTGATAGGGGCTTGTTCCCGCGAAAAGTCCGATCTGGATAACCTACTATACAGCCGTAGCGTTCTACTAAACTTCTCAAGGCTTCATATGCCCATTCTGTTGGTGCTACATCTCTTAGTTCTGATACTGAGGTTATCTGCTCTAGTCCATCGCTTCCTGAGTTAGTGGCTATTGTCTTGCCACTTTCGTTCTGCTTGATGGAATTGAGCACTTCTTGACTTGATTTGTTTGCTTTAACCTGTGACTCTAGATCTGAAGCTTTGGCTGGATTAGCTGCTGCTGCTATTCCCAAAACTCCTAGTACTATCGGTACTGTTCTTATTCTTGTCCAAATTTTTTTGTTCATATTAACTCTCACACCTTCTAAACCAAAATTAGTTTTTGTCTTGATGACAATTATAACTAAATATATTCTAATTTACCAAATCTGTTCAGTCAAGTAAATTTGCTTAAATTTTTCTAAAGTTTTCTAGGCTGCTATTTTATCAACCCATTTGTTACAAACTAATTAACATTAAGTTAAGATTAGGTTAAGTTTTTTAGTTTCTTGAGCCTGTCACGATAAAGGAAACTCTTTGACCGATATTGGTGGCATGATCAGCCATCCGTTCTAGATGACGAATACTTAGTCCCATCAATAGAATCGGTTCCACAACTCCTTTGATATCTCGTTGATAAGCGAGTATATTATAAACTCTGTTATAAGCATCATCAACAGTATCATCTAGCTGTTTGATCTGACGACCAACATCACCATCTAAATCAGCTAAAGCGACTAGACTTGTCGCTAACATCCATTGAGCATGACGAGACATTAGTTCAATTTCTTTCATGCAATCATGTGGGCTATAGGCAAACAAGCGTACGGATATCTCTGCCAAATCTTTAGCATAATCACCAATACGTTCTAAATCACGAACTAACTGCATACAGGCACTCAACAGACGTAGATCTTGAGCAACTGGAGATTGTAGGATCATTAAGTTAGAACAATCGCTCTCGATTTGTCGGTAGTATTGATCAATACGCTTATCAGCTAAAATGACTTTTTCAACAGCATCTAACTGGCGTTCAAAAAGAGCTTGATGGCTGAGACGAAAAGAATCCTCAACTAGAGTTCCCATCCTGAGAACATCTTGTTCAAGTCGTTTTAAAGCACGTTGGAAGTATTTTAGTTCGGAAGTAGGTTGCGAAAAATAAGGTGATTGCACAGCTTAGGGGGAATAGGGAATAGTGGTAGCTTGAGCCTGATGCTTATTATCTGTCAAGTTAACATTGAACTTAAGCTGAGTATTTATGTTATTCATTTCTTGGTCTGAGATTCTTCCGCTCTTTTCAATGGTAGAACAACTCTCAGCCAAGCACCTCCAGTAGGGGGATGATTTTGAGCCTGAATACTACCTTGGTGAGCCTGAACAATCTGTTGAACAATAGAAAGACCCAGTCCATTTCCCTGACGAGATTTAAGAGAATTTTCTAAAGCAGGACGAGAACGCGAAGAATCACCTCGGTACAGACGTTCAAAAACATATGGTAAATCATTTGGGAAAAAGCCATCACCAGAATCAGTAATATCGATGACTATAGTTTGGTTTTGAAGAACTAATTCTACTTTTACTTTAATAATACTCTTAGAATTACTATGTTTGATAGCATTATCCAAAAGATTGAGAAAAACCTGAGTTAAACGAGACCTATCAGCCTGTAAATAGACCTGTTCGGTTCCACAGTAGCTTAAGGTAATCTCTTGAGACTGGGCTATTGGTTCTAGCGAATTCCAAGCCAGATCAATTAAACTGTGTAGTTCAACCTCTTCATAACGAAGCTGTTGATTAGGATTTTCTTGTAATTGACTGATCTCTAACCAAGTTTCAATTAAATCAATCAGACGATGAGTTTCTTTGAGAATTAATTCTGCCCAACGTTTTTCTCTAGAGTGCAAACGTTTTTGCAGGGTTTCGGCTAAAAGCGAAATAGAAGTCAAAGGAGTTCTTAACTCATGCGTGAGATCGGATATCGAACGTTCCCAACGTTGATAAGCTTGCGTCAAAGACTGTTGATTTTCCAAAAAGACCCCCACCTCTAGTCTGGGTAGTGGATACGAAAAGGCTTGTATAGGAACTTTATAATGATCATATTCAACACCAGAAGAGGGGTAGTGGCTGGGATAAAAAACCCACTTTTGCATCTGTGTTTCTCCTGTAGAACGAGTTCTTTCAATCAACTGATCTAAATCAGAAGAGCGAACCAATTCTAGGAGTAATCGAACCTGACCAGATTGCCAACGGTCTATAGAGAGAAGGGTTCGAGCTTGGACATTACACCAAATTAGATGGTTATCAGCATCAACTTGTAAATAGGCAATTGGAGCGTTTAAAAGCAACCCTTCCCAGATGGCAACTTGGCTTAAAAGGTCTTGTTTATCTTCAAGAAGATGAGCTAATTCTCTGCGGATAAGAGAAGGAATTGAAAAATCAGCGGTTTTCTCCTGACTGCCTGATAGAGAACTTAAAATCTCTCTTAATTGGCGATTAATTTCACCTTTCCCCCAATAGCCAATTACTAAACCGATTACAAGACCGAATAACAGGATAACAATAGACATTGTGCTCCATGATGAGTGCTTATCCAAAGCGGTAGCCAAAACCCCGCACTGTCTTAAGATATTCAGGTTGACTAGGATCAACCTCTAGTTTTTCCCGTAGCCAACGAATATGCACATCGACTGTTTTGGTATCTCCTAGAAAATCAGTACCCCAGATTTGTTCTATGAGTTGTTCCCGTGACCAGACTCTACGAGGGTAATTCATAAATAGCTCTAATAGACGAAACTCCTTAGGAGAGAGATTAATTTCCTTTCCCTTCAAGAAAACCTGGCACTCTTGAGCAAACAGCGTAATTTCCCCATAGCGATAAATTGAAGTGTGGCTGAAAGTCTGAAAACTTTGACGACGTAACATCGCCCGACAACGAGCAATTAATTCACGAATACTAAAAGGTTTAGTTAAATAGTCATCAGCTCCAACTTCTAAACCCAAAACCCGATCTGTTTCACTGGCTTTAGCGCTTAAAATGAGAATAGGAATGAAATTACTTTGATATCGTAACAAACGGCACACATCTAAACCGTTAATTTCTGGCAACATGATGTCTAGAATAACCAAATCAAAGGAGCAATCAAGTATGGAATCTTCTGAGCTTTGCAGGAGTTTTAAAGCTGCAGTTCCATCATTGACTGTAACAACTTCATAGCCTTCTTCCTCTAAAGCAAGTACAATCATGTCCCGAATAATTTCTTCATCTTCAACTACCAGAATGCGAGCAATTTTAAGAAGTTCGGGAAAAGCAGAATTCTGAGGAATCTCAAGGGATAACATATAAGAACTTGTGTATTAACATTTTGACTAATTTGTGGGAGTCGGTTGCCTACATTAAAATTAAATTTTTTCATTTCTCTTTACCTTATCCTAGTATTGAGATAATCTTCTCTTAAAATAGTTTTTACTTATGAAGCAAAATAAAGCAGTACATAGCTGTTTGTTCCCCTTTACTGATAAGCTATTGTGTGGGCTAATTCCCTGTTAAGAGAAAAAAAATCCCCCTAGTTTTAAGCTGTCATTGAACCACTTGAGGAGAAAATTTGAGTACTGTTCTACGCTGGACTAATATAAATAAATATTTATTACTTGCTATCTGCCTAATTCCCCAGATAGCAATCACGTTTCCCGCTTATGCCCTAAAAATTTCTCTAGGAGTGGTGAAAAGTAGGGAAAACTCAGCGCAGTGGGGAGAAATTACTAATCGCCTCAAAGCAACAGGAATCGACTACTGCACACTAGATTCTGTTGACTGGCAAGATATTTCCGATCTAAATAATATACGTGTGCTTATGTTGCCAAATATTTCTAACCTGAATGGGGCACAAGTTGAAACCCTCAACACTTGGACAAAAAAAGGGGGAAAACTGATTGTCACAGGGCCAACAGGAATCTTAGCACCATCAGACGTACGGTCTCAACTAAAAGAAGTTGTCGGAGCTTCTTGGGGTTTTACAAATAGTACGCCATCTAGCTTACAAATCGAAGACTCACAAAAAGAAAGTTGGGGAAAAGGAGTCAATAAATATAGCAATTTGGTGGGAGGAGTACTGGTTCCATCAGAAACCACTCAAACCGAAATAGTTGCTATCTGGATCAATGAAGGCAGACTGCCAGGAGTAATTAGTACTTCTGAATCAGTTTATTTAGGGTGGCGTTGGGGAGAGGATCGGGTGTCCCCGGCAAATTTAGATACAAGTTGGTTACAAGCTGCTCTTAACCACTATGGAATTAATGGATCTAATTCCCTATTACCAGAAAGTGACAGTCGTTTATGTACTGAAGCACGCCCAAGACAGAATGAAAACTTCCCAGTAGTACCTGATATTGAGAAAGAGAGTTTTTTAAAGCAAAAAAAAAACAACTCAGTTCATCTCCGACCAAAGAGAGTCTCGCTAACACTCAAATTGAGTCAATGAGACAAGAACTAGAAAGCTTATTAGCGAGGGTGCAAAGTACCCTAATTGCCGGAAAAGCTCAAGAATCAACCAATAAATCCTCTACAGAACAAGCAATTAACCAGGCGCAGAAAAAATTAGAACAGTTTAATCAATTAGCCAAAGCAGGAGAGTACAGACAAGCTAGGGAAAAATGGTTAGAAGCACGACGGTTACTTTGGGATAACTACCCCACTGATGCTCAATACAACAAGTCAGAAATTAGAGCTATTTGGTTAGATCGTGGAACAATAGTTAAAACCAAAACAGAAGCAGACTTAGCTGTAATCTTCGATCGTTTAGCTCAAGCAGGGATTAATACTGTATTTTTTGAGACAGTTAACGCCAGTTACCCAATTTATCCAAGTCAAGTCGCCCCAGAACAAAACCCTCTAACGCGGGGTTGGGACCCTCTGAAAATAGCCATCAAGCTAGCTCACGAGCGTAAAATGGAATTGCACGCCTGGGTGTGGATATTTGCCGCAGCTAATCAAGGTCACAATCGCCTTCTGAAGTTACCAACCAATTATTTAGGACCGGTTCTCTCTCGTCATCCCGACTGGATTAACAAAAGTCAGTCAGGTGATAATTTTGATCGCGGGCCGGAATATAAAAAGGCTTTTTTTGATCCAGCTAACCCCCAAGCAAGAAGATATCTTTTCTCTCTATTAGATGAGATTGCCACCAACTATGATGTTGATGGCATTCAATTGGACTATGTTCGCTATCCTTTTCAATCCCCTAAAGGAGAGAATAGTTTCGGCTATGGGAAATCTTCTCGTTGGTTATTTAAAGACATGACTGGGGTTGATCCAATCGGGTTAAAACCTAATAGTCCTCTCTGGAGACAATGGTTAGGCTTTCGGATTCGGCAAATAGATAGTTTTGTCGAAACTGCTTCTAAGATGCTCAAACAAAAAAGACCTGATTTAGTTATTTCAGCAGCAGTTTTTCCCTACCCATCTCAAGAACGTCTCCTGCGAATTCAACAGAATTGGGAAGAATGGGGCAAGAAAAATTGGGTTGATCTGATGGCGGTAATGACTTATGCTCTGGATACAGGAACCCTAGAAGAGAAGACACAACCCCTTTTAGAAAATACCTCTGCTGGAGGTGCTCTGGTTGTTCCAGGCCTGCGCATTGTTAAAATACCTGATGCTGTAATGGTAGATCAGGTTCAATTAATGCGGAATATGCCTACATTGGGTTATGCTCTTTTTGCTGTAGAAGGATTTAATACTAATCTCAATTTACAAGAAATCCTCAATCGTACTCAGGGATCTATTTTAGAAAATCAGTCTGAACCTATCCCCTATCGCCAACCTTTTCAATCTGCAGCCTTTCGCTATCGCTCTCTTCAGCAAGAGTGGAATTTACTATTAAATGAGAATAAGCTGCAAATTAGCCAAGTAGGTTTGACTGAATGGAAAACTCAAGCTAGTGTACTGGCTAAATCTCTCCAGGAATTAGCTCAGTCGCCTTCAGCACCACAAGTCAAGAAGGTTCAAAATTTACTGGCTTCTTTTAATCGTCGTTTTCCTACTTGGCTAAAGCAGCAAAATACTATCTCTCAGTATCAAGTGGAAGTCTGGCAAAGTCGTCTCTCTTCTGTTGAAAAACTTCTTAACTATGGACAGAGAAACTTTTTTTCAGAAAATCCTCTTGAATTAGGCTATCGCTCTAGATAATTTTGCAGAAGTTATGTTATATTAAATATACCCGGACTCATGCGATTATAACGCCTAAACCTTGTCAGGACTGGAAGGTAGCAGCAATACAGGATGCTTGTAATAGGCGTGAACTCCGGGCTTTCTAATGAAAGAAAAGATTCAAATATTACAGCCTTCTTAGGCTATAACAACTCTAAGCGTTTCCACTACATAATTAACAAACTCTTCTGGTAGGATATCTCCTGTTGTTTTCTACCAACGAGTACTAAGGTCAAGGGTTCTGACTTGCTCCGCTATTACTGAGCCGTAAACCGTAAAGCCATCTGGAATAGGGAGCATCATCTTAATCTTTGGTTTTATTGTACTTGTTATAGGCATTGGTAACAAGTTAAGGTTTTTAAAGGTTTGTCAAGGTGGGTAAGAAAAATGGTAAAACTCTTAGTAGATAAGGATTTAGGGACTATCAACTATAAATCGTACCAATAAAGACCACGCTAAGAAAAAACAACGCCCAATGTTGACGCTTGCGAAGAGAGCGGGCTGCCCTGCGGTCAACAGCCCGTGGGCGTAGCCGCCCGTAGGGTAGGGTTGGAAGATGTAGTTCTCGTAGAGTAGTAATTGAGAACCAACTCGAAGCTTTATTGACACCGTCTATTATTGCACAAGAGCACTACTACCATAGTTTAAAACTAAGAGACCGTATTCTCAATTTGCCTTTAATGATAGCTGCGGTACTTACTTTATTATGGCGCTCCTGTAGCAGGAGTTACTGTAGCCGAAGGCTTCTCGTAGAGTATTAACAAGAATTTTAAATACAGAAGGGTTTTTGTGGTGTTCTACTACTAAGGTTAGTCAACAAGCACTATTTCAACGATTTTTAACCTTTCCGGCAGAATTATTTGAAAAAGTTTTTAAAGATTTACTACCACATTTGAACCAAGTATGGCAGCAAAGAAAAAACCGTCCTCTACCAGAAAGCATTCAATTTACACGAATTAAATTTCGTGACTTACCCGCGCTCTAAGTGGGCATAGCCGCCCGTAGGGTGCGCGGGCTTCTAATGCTTTTTAAAGCGGTTAGAACTTCTTTTGCGGTACTATTAGTAGATGACTTCACAACTACAGGTTTCCCGCTAGAGCGTTTTATAGTA
>CASBQB010000393.1 GCA_949127655.1 Chroococcales cyanobacterium PMM_0086
TGCTAGTGCTTTAGCGATCGTTAGTTTTTCATCAACATTGAGAGTGGCACCTGGTGACTGTTCACCATCGCGGAGGGTTGTGTCAAAGATGATAATGCGATCGCTTTGAGTATTCATACTTACAATTTGTTGCACAGACTAGTGATTTTCTATATTGTATTGTAGACTTTTTTGCTCCTGATGATCTGTTTAGCCATCGACTTTTTCAATATACTTACGAATATCATTAAGATCCACATAACGATCTGTGGCATTTCTCAATTCTCTAGCGATCATCCCTTCTGTGGAGACAACCGTAATGTGAGTGCTTTTGGATCTCAGTAATTCTATTGCTCTTTCAAAGTCTCCATCGCCACTAAAAAGCACTACTCGATCATACTGGTCTACTGTATTAAACATATCTACCACTATTTCTATATCTAGATTGGCTTTTTGAGAATAGCGGCCTGAATTATCATCGTAATATTCCTTAAGAATTTTGGTTCTGACTGTATAACCTAAACTTATCAAAGCGTCCCGAAAGCCGCGCTGATCTTGTGAGTCTTTTAATCCTGTATACCAAAAGGCATTGACTAAGGAAATGTTAGGAATGTTGGTAAAATGGTCTAAAACACGGCGAGGATCAAAGAACCAGCCATTTTTTTGTTGTGCATAAAACATATTATTTCCGTCTATAAAAATAGACAGACGTTCCCTCTGACAGGTACAACTGTTCAATCCGTTCATAGATTAACGAGTATTTTTACAAATATTAGGTTTATTTACTGAGAATAGGGAGTTTTAGTGGTATTTACAGAATATAAATAATCTAAAGATAACAGGGTACTTATAGCAAACGGACACTAGATAGTTGAGTAACTACTCTTTAAAGATTCTACAAGATTATCTTAATCTTTTCTAGTCACAAGTTAAATAAGAACACCAATCACTCCAGCCTCCAGGATATAGTTTTGCCTTAGAAAAAAGACCAAATTGTTCTAGAGAAAAGAGATTAACACAGGCGGTTACTCCTGAACCACAATAGACCCAGAGAGGTTTTGCCGTATCTTGATAGGCTGACCAGAGGTCTTGCTGTGTCTGATAATATCCCTCGCTATTGGATACCCAGAGATAAGGAGAATTGATGGCACCTGGGATCTGTCCAGCGATTGGATCAATTGGTTCTTCTTCTCCTCGATAGCGTTTTTCATCCCTTGAATCAATCAGAACTATCTCAGTTGAGTTGAGATGTGCTTGTATTTGTTGATGTTCAACTATCCAGTCTAGACGAGGCTGCGCCATAAAGAGGGTTTTTGGGTTAGTTGGGGGAATTTGATTAGAGATGGGATAATCTAGGTTTCGCCAAGCTGTCCATCCTCCATCTAGTATTTTTACATTGTCATGACCTAAATAGCGCAGTAACCACCATAAACGCGCTGCAAAGGCAAAACGAGAGTCATCATATGCTACCACTCTGGTCTTAGTTTGTCTGATCCCTAAGCTGCTTAATTTTTGGGCTAATTGTTCAACATTGGGTAGAGGATGACGGCCACCATGTTTTTTGACTGGACTTGAAAGATCTTTTTCTAAATCTAAATAATATGCTCCCGGAATATGACTATTTAGGTATTCTTGATATCCCCACTCACTCTGACCTAGACGAAAACGACAATCTATAATCACCGTATCTGGATCTTGGATTTGTTCTAGTAATATCTCTGGTTCTATAATAAATTGCTGCTTACTCATTTTTGCTTATCTAACAATAAGTACCCTAAATCTTCTTGATTAATCAGAAACTGCTTAAGGGTATTTAGTGCTTCAAGAGTGGTTGTTTCTTCTAAACTAGCTAGATTTAGGGGGTGTAATTTGCACCAACGTTCTATTAAAGATAACATCGATTGTGTGTTTTCAAAGAGAGGTAAATAGACAATTGATGCTAAAGTAGTATCAATTAAGCTTGTTCGGTTATGAATAGATAGGTGTTTGGTAATTTCAAAGGGTTGGAAAAGTTTAATAGCATCTAGTAGTTCTTGTTTAACTTCTTCTCTTTTTAATTGAGGATGTAAATGCACTGTTACTTTGAGCCAATCTTCGTGAGTCCATTCACTTGATTGTTCAGAATATGTTGTTAAATCAGGATGACCGCACCAGAAATCAAATAGACGATGTATGGGGTTGAGCATTTCAAAAAAATGTAGCTGTTCAGCAACAGTCAGACTAGGTAAACTGAGTGCCAAAAAACTAGGCAAATCCTCGCTATTTTCAAAGAGTTCTAGTAAATCCCATTCTCGCCAATTCAGCATACTTATAAACTCTAGATCTGCCTTTTCTAGAGCATTAAACAGTTGATTAATTGTATATCCTTTATCTCCTTGTAAGAAAAAATTCATCATGTAGTATTCAGGATTACCAGCAAATTCAGGTTTCCAGGCAAGTTGTTTTAAATTAACACTATCCTTGAGAGATTTAAAAAGATCCCTAACACTATCTATTTCCAAGTCTCCTGGGTTTCCATCGAACATTCCCATCATTTTAAAAGTGTTTTGTGCCCTATAAAAGTGACTTCTCTGCCAGTAGCTATGGAGATTAGTTCTAATAATACCCTGAGCTTTAAGGACTGATTTCAAAATACTTAAACTAACGGCGATATCTTCAAATAAAAATAAGGTTTCATCTAGATTAATGTAATCAAATGTCAATCCTAATTCAGGCAGTTCATAAAGGTTCATACAGTAAAAATCAGGACATTCTAAACCATGATAAGCAAATCTAGCTTGAGCTACTTCTAGAGAGTTTCGGGAGAGATCAAAGCCGACTATTTTAGCACCTGGATTAGCTACTGCTAAAAGTAAAGTTTTATAACCACTGCCGCAAGCTGCATCTAAAATAACTGTTTTAGATGCGTCAATTATGGTTTTATCTCTCTTATAGAACGCGTTAATAATATTGTGATTATAGAGTCCTAAAATATCATCTTGAGGTGGTTTTTCAACTGCTGTTTTGGGATAGGGTAGAGAGTCGTACTGCTCACGAATTTTTTCCCATAAATCACTATTATCTTTTTGAGGACTGTACATTGTAGTAAGATATGTTAGTTATTCTTTAAAATAGCTTGATGAACTTTTTAAAATTGTTGAGGACCAGCCAGAGACAGGCGAATTTATCTTCTCTCTTGCTACAGGTAGGATTGTTTTTTACTCTAGCCTTTATTGTAATAGCTTTGGTGTCCCCTCTATTGCAAGCTTGGGGAATACTACAAGATCCAACCGACTTACTCACTAATAACCTCAATGAACCTCCTAGTTTTAAGCATTTATTTGGTACTAACATACGAAGTTATGATGTTTTTTCTCGCACTTTATTTGGAACCGCAGCGGCACTGCAAGTGGTTTTAGGTGCAACAGGATTATCTATACTATTAGGAGTCCCTTTAGGGTTGATCAGTGGTTATCTAGGGGGAAAAGTGGATCGTCTATTGCTGTTTGTGATGGATACGCTTTATACTTTACCTGGACTGTTACTCTCAGTGACCCTAGCTTTTATTTTGGGACGAGGTATTCTGAATGTAGCTATTGCTGTTAGTATCTCTTATATTCCACAGTATTTTAGAGTAGTGCGTAACCAAACAAGCAGCGTCAAAACGTCATTATTCATTGAAGCTGCTAAAGCTTTAGGCGCTAAACCAAGTCGTATCTTGACTCGTTATCTCTTCTTGAATGTTATACAAAGTATACCTGTTCTATTTACCCTCAATGCGGCTGATTCGGTTTTAGTCTTAGGGGGACTGGGTTTTTTAGGACTAGGACTTCCTGAAGAAGTACCTGAGTGGGGACATGACTTAAAAGAAGCATTACCGGATCTATCTATCGGTATTTGGTGGACAACTTTCTTTCCCGGTCTTGCTTTGACGCTGTTAGTAACAGGTTTATCTCTTCTAGGAGAAGGGTTGAGTGAAAAGTTGAACCCAGGTAACCGGAAATAGTTATGGCTAATTTAGAACATTTTTTAAGAATTAGAAAGGGAGTATCTCACTGGTTGCAGTGGCGAGAAGAATATCCCGAAATGATAGTAGATCTTAGAGAGGCGGATCTCAGTGGATTAGATTTACAAAATATCTCATTAGAAACAGCTAATTTAATTAAAGTTAATCTAGAAAATAGTAATTTAAGTTGTGCTAATTTATTCAAAGCAGACTTAAGTAATGCTAACTTAATTAGAAGTTATTTAATGAGAGCTAATTTACAAAAAGCTAATTTGATTGGGGCTGATTTAAGAGAAAGTGATTTAAGTTATGCAGATTTAAGTTATGCTAATTTAAGAGGTACCAACTTCAGAAAAGCTTTACTTAAACGAGCAGATTTAAGTGGATCTTTCTTACAGAGAAGTAATTTAAGTGAGGCCTGTGTGATCGAAAGTAATCTCTCTGAAGCAGATTTAAGTTATGCTAATTTATATGAAGCAGAATTAGTAGGATCTTTTTTATATAAAGCAGATTTAAGTTATGCTAAATTGATTAATGCTCATTTAACTAAATGTTATTTAGTAGGAGCTAATTTAACTCAAGTAGATTTAAGTTATGCAGATTTACGCTGGAGTAATTTAAGTAAAGCTTGCTTGAAAAATGCTAATCTTCAGGGTACAGACTTACGAGGAGCTAATTTAGAAGGGGCAGTTTTAGACGAAAACTTAGACTTAAGGTAATATTTCTAAGTAATCCATTCTATCTGATTGGATTAAATTAAAGTGTCTTCTGTCTAAGGTTAAAATGCGTTTAATTAGATGACGTTCTGCCAAAATAATAAGACTAGCATCCACAAAGCCTAAAGGTAAGTCGTAACCGTTCAGGGTGTGTTAAGCGGCCAGAGCTATTAGTTCTGGAGCGGAACTAGGTTGAGAGAACAAAGAAGGTGGAGAAGTTCCTTGACGATTGGCCCTAATTGACTCAGTCATAA
>CASBQB010000394.1 GCA_949127655.1 Chroococcales cyanobacterium PMM_0086
CCTTGATTAGTAGTATATAAATCGTTGTTAGCGATGGGAGGATGTTGGTCATTGGTAACAAGGTGAATATCATCAATGGAAACATGACTATCTTTGGCACCAAAACCAAGTAGGTCAAAATAGAGAGTTGCTTTGGTTCCTGGTGTAAGTTGACTGATATCTAGAGAGACTATCCGTTTGTTATTGAGGTTAGTACCACTAATATGTACCTTAGAACTGAGATAACTAGTGCCTCCTGCTTGTAGGTTGAAGAATGAGTCTGTTTGAGTCAGTCCTATGGGTGTTGCGATAAGGGGGTTATGGGTATTGGTATCGAGTAAAGCCGCTTCAAAAGCATCTGGTGGGGCAAGTTCACTCTGTCCAAGGAGTGTGTCTGTGAGGGTAAATTGTAGGGTTTTGGCACCTTGTGGGATGGTAAAGGTCTGTGTGAAGTTGGAGAGTAAGGGTGAGTCTTCTGTAAGGACTGCTTGATGGTTAAGGATATTAGCTGAACCCCTTTGTTGCCAAGAATATTGTGGGTTTAAGGGGTCTTCTATACTAAAGTCACTGTTAAGGATACCAATAAGTGGAGTTGAGGTGAGGTTGGCTTTAACTGTTTTATTTCCTGTTTTACTTGAGGTGGAACGAATAGTATTGAGGATTGAAATGTCAATAGCTGAAGGAAGTTTTCTCACTCCTGGAGCTAAACTGGTGTTGAGTAGGTCATAGGGGAAGAAGGTAGAGTCTAGATGACTACCATCTGGTGTTAGTTGGGCATTGAGTTTGTTACCAGTAAAGAATGATGAACCGTTAATGGTTTGGATATGACTGTCAAAGCCAATATTTCCCTCTATGAAGCCTGCAATATGAGCCGTTTCATGGAGTAGGGTGGTAAGCAGGTCATATTTACCGTAAGCTGCTGAGTCTGATGTAGCTTTAAAGGCAGTAGATCCTGAAAGGTTTTGTTGAAACTCTTCTTCTTCTAATGGTGTTGGGTCAATGTACCAACCTAATCCATTAGCATCTGCATCTATTTCTATGGTGCCTTCAATAGGGTTGCCTTGGTCGTCAAATTTGGTAATCTGCGCTTCTGCTAGTTGTCCAGATGGAAGGTCGGTTATTTTGATGGTGATGTCAATGGGTGTGGTTGTGGGGAGGAGATTATTCCAGATGGAGTAGGCTGTAGAATTGAGTTGAGTTATTAATTTAGGAGTAGGGTTATGGCTTGGGAAATTACTGCTGAGGAGTTGTTGAGAAGATATGCTGCTGGGGAGAGGAACTTCGCTGGAGTTGATTTGGTTAGAATTCCGGAAATCGATGCTATGGGCGGAATTAGCGGACTTGAAGGAACTAATTTGACAGGGATCAACTTGCGTGGCGCTAAATTGTCTGAGGTTTATTTGATGGGAACCAATTTGACTGATGCCGATTTGACTGGAGCTTATTTGGCTAACGCTTCCTTGAGTGATGCAATTTTGAACCGAACTAACTTGTTCTCCGCTAATTTGATGTGGTGTGCTTTTAACAACGCTGACTTGAGCTATGCCATCTTGACACATACCAATCTCACTTCTGCTTACTTTCCTGGTGCTATATTCGATAGTATTAGTCTGGAATACTCCGTTTTGGCTCATGCTAACTTTTGTGATGCCAGCATCTTCAAGTCCCGTCTCTGTAGTGGGGGTAATTTGATTTGGCACACCACTATGTCTGATGGGACTATTGAAGAAGGTCCCTACTACGGTGACTGGTAATTCTTCATCAGTTGCAGCCATTAAGGGAGCAGGAGTGGTGAACCCACTAATTTTATTTAAAATAGCTGGTTTTAAAATATTTTTGAGCGTATATTGAATGGCTGTAGGAATATTAGATAGAAAACTATAATCTGTTTGTTGTTCAAGCTCTTCTATATTAATGACTGCTTGTGTCCAATCACTATCTACATCTTGACTAATGTATTTTCGACGATCTTCAATAATAGTACCACTAAGACTATTAGTGGTTTTTCTAATACCATCTTCAGTAAGAGTAGTACCAATAGTAATAGTAATAATACCATTACTATCAATAGTAGTAGTAGTATCATACTTAGGATTATCTATTAAGCTATTTGGTGATGTTATTGCAAATGCAAGGGTGTTAGTAGAATTAATATCTGAGATACCTAGACCAGGTTTATCTAAAATTACGACGACTTTCCAGACTAGATCAGGAACACTGAGTTTGGGATTACTTGGTGATGGCAGTTGAAGCTCGGGTCCAGTAGTAGGATGAGTTGCTTTTCCAGATCTTCCTGCAATAATGTAGACTTCTTTGTTATCAATCTTGACTAAATTTCGCAAATAATGTTCTAACTTTGTCCATCGATCTGCCGTTTCCCGTACCGTTACAACTTTATTTGTGTTTAGATCCGTGTATGTGTATATGTAGTCCGCTTTTTCTAACGGTTGAGGTAACATATTATCTGTCAAAAATGTTGACATTTTATCCTGTATATTGCGATTACGATCTGCTGCAGCAGTCAAATGACCTTTTTGATATCCACTAGCCTCAGGAATATCATTTAAAACTACAACATTTTGAGTGGCAAAAGGTAACCGTGGATCTGGCTGAAATTTAAAATCATTCCCCTTATTGCCCAACCAAGATTTATTTAATTGATAACTTACCCAATTGGGAGTCCTTAAAGTATCGTTATAAGACAGAGAATATTGTGGTTTTTCAATAAGATAATTGTCAGAATATGTACTATCTGGACTACTATTCAGATCTATAGGACCATCATAACCAGGATAAAATTGAGTTGTATCGATATCTTTTCTAGCTTCTTGTCCATTAAAAGCTGGATTACCAAATAATAGATGTTGACTTCTAAAGAAAATATTATCTAAATAAACGGTTTTATTACCTTTCACCTCAAATGTAAGTTTTGCTTTTCTGTAACGAAACTTATTAGGAATATCAACCTGGAAAGTTTGAAATCCTGTTGTTGCATAACCAATTCTATTAGATTGACCTTCTGCTAATCTAGAATTTAGTCCTATTTGGGTAGTATTGTTGAATTCACGTAAATCAACAGCAGGATATCCATTGAGAGCAAGAGTTTGATTTCCATTGCTTTGTAATTCTGCTGGTTTTAACCCCTGAAAAGCAGAACTTTGTAGCTCTATCTCAGTACCTGTAGTTGGATCGCTTAAATAAATTCTAATAGCACTAGATAAACGTGTAAGAATAACACGAGGGTTATTTGGATCACTATTATCTATCGCCGTCGCAGGCTCAGCAGAATCAACATGAACATCAAATCTTAATACACCCCAATCAGGAACAGTAAAGCGGTTATGAGTAATACTTTGATTGGGTTCCAGTTTGAGAGCATAGTTAGGTCTTGAAGGATTATAACCTACATAATTTTTATAATCATTGTTCAACGAACTAATATTCTTCCAATCTACTAAATCCCAAGTTGTTTGACCACCCCCACCATGAAAAGACCAACCTGGAAGCGCAGTTGAACCAACAATAGGATTAAAATTACGGAAAGCAGAACTCACAGAAGTTACTGACAAAATAGTTGGGGGAGTTTCACTAGAGGCATCAAAATTACCATTAAAGAGAGTAGGAACAGCAAAATCCCCTCTATAACGGGCATCAAAAGTATTATCAAAACTCACCTGAACACGAGGAATATTGGTATGAGGACGTAATGACTGACCACCACCTAAAACAGAATAGAACCAACCTGTTCCTACTCCTTCATTAGAAGAATTACTTGAATACCAAGGATTTAAAACATTAGGAACATTTCCACTCAACAAAACTCTTAAATCTCTATCCGCGCGTTGGTCATAAATTCTATAAGTTCCAGGAGTTAGATTGCTTAAATTATAAGTTCCATCAACACTCAGTTGTTGTAAAGCTAAATCAACTGTCCCTCCATACCAAGCAAAAGTTCTTCCATGAGGCGTTTCCTTGGTTAAAGGATTAAAAAAGTCTTGTGTAAAACCTGTACTTCCATTAAGGTGTACAGTAAAATCGGGCTGTCCTAACAATGTAAAGCTTTGATTTCTGGGAAAGTTAAGTCCAGGAGGTCGTGGGTTTTTGTTGAATTCCTGAATAGGTAAATTAGGAATGTCTCTTCCATTAGGAGTAAAAGTTAACCCATTAGGATCTGCTAAATCTTGATAATAATTATCAGCAAAAGTCACATTCTCCCAAACTTGTACTTTAGGTTCTTGAAAATCTTGGAATGGACCTAAAGAGGGTTGATAAAAATCATGAGGGTCAATAGTAGTCATCTGTAAATCCCGCATAGGATTTCCATTAACATCAACAAATCCACCAGCATTAGGATAAAACGTCCCCAAACGCTGAATAATCTCACTATTAACCACCGCACCACGACTAAATCCAATGAAGTGTAGAGGTGAATTAAATATATTTCCTTGTGTACGAATTAAATTCCCTTTAGCATCATATAA
>CASBQB010000395.1 GCA_949127655.1 Chroococcales cyanobacterium PMM_0086
TCTTGATTAGCGAACGGCGCACACTTCTGACTTTAGTCATGAGTTAGCCGTTCTCCTTATTTTCCGTTTTTATATGCTTTGGTAAACGCAGTATGTATTGCCTAAGCACCTCGGCTGCTGATATCTGTTTAGAGTCAGCATATGTTTTTAATCTTTCAAATTCTTCATCACTTAGTCTGATATTGAAAACTATTGGTCTTGCCATTGTTGTATAATTAGGCTACAATATATAATATAACAGATTATTCCCAGTGTCTCATGTTAGTACTCTTACGAGAGAAACAGAAAGCTTATAGAGTTCGATTAGAACCAAATCAAATACAAAGTATCCAAATTAATAAAACAATTGGATGTTCTCGTTTTGTCTATAATCGGTTTCTAGCACTAAGAATAGCAGGGTAAACGCATCTTAAGTAAATGCTTAAATATGGTATAATAAAATGTTAACTTATAATTATTAAATAGCTATTTTGTATGTATAGAGGAGTAGGGATTTGACAAAAACTTTAATCCGAAAAGAAAAAAAAGAATCTTTGAATACAAATAACTTTTTAAAAATAAGTATTTTACAATATTTTGCTACATTAAATGATCCAAGAATAGAGAGAACTAAAGAGCATTTATTAATAGATATTGTAGCTATTGCTATTTTGGCAGTAATTAGTGGAGCTGATGGATGGATAGGAATTGAAACTTATGGTCAGGCTAAACATGAATGGTTAAAAGAATTTCTAGAATTACCAAATGGGATACCATCTCATGATACGTTTAGTAGGGTTTTTGCCAGAATTGACCCTAATGAATTTCAAAAATGTTTTGCTAGTTGGATTAATTCAATCACAGGAAAGTTAGGGTTAGAAGTAATAGCAATAGATGGAAAAACTCTGAAACAATCTTATGACCGAAATGAAAAACAAAAAGCCTTACATATAGTTAGTGCTTGGTCTACATCACATCAATTAGTCTTAGGACAACAAAGAGTTGACAAAAAATCCAATGAAATTACGGCAATACCTGCTTTATTAGAAATGCTAGAAATTGAAGGAAGTATAATAACTATAGATGCTATGGGATGTCAAAAAGAAATAGCATCGCTGATTATTAAAAAAAAAGCGGATTATGTTTTAGCTCTTAAAGCTAATCATAAAAACCTTCATAAAGAAGTAGAGAAATGGTTTGAGTTAGCAGAAAAAGAAAATTTTCAAGGACAAGAATATAGTTATCATCAAGAGGTTGAAAGTGGACATAATCGAATTGAAAAAAGAGAGATATGGACAGTTCCTATATCTAGTTTACCCGGTCTTAATAACCAATTAATATGGAAAGGACTAAGCACAGTTACCATGGTAATAAGTGAACGACGTTTGTGGAATAAAACGACAAAAGCAGTGCGTTTTTATATAAGTAGCTTAGAAAATAATGCTGTGAAAATTGCTAAAGCTATTCGTAGCCATTGGGGGATTGAAAATAAATTACATTGGACACTAGATGTCACATTTTCCGAAGATAATAGTCGGATTCGTAGAGATAATTCTCCTGAAAATTTTTCTTTACTGCGTCGTTTAGCCGTCAATTTACTTAAACAAGAAACAACATTTAAAGGAAGTTTAAAAATGAAGCGCTATAAAGCAGCAATGGACAATAATTATTTAGTAAAAATTTTAATGTCTGCCAGTTAATCAATGATTTTGATAATAAAAATATAGCAAATTTACTAGGAATAAATAGGAATATTTAAGATTTGTTTCACCTAAGCAGGACTTACGATAAGACCCCAACTATAGTGTGTACTCTAAACTAATTTCATCCTAATAGATGGAAATTTAAGTTCTTGAGTAAAATGAAATGATAGCCATTCATTTTTTAATTGATAGACTGTTTTAGATGTAATTGCGGCTAATCTTTTTAGATGATTCCAAACAAGAAATGCACAAGCAATATGATTTTTTTGGATAATTGCTTTGCGGCATTGACAACTTTCAATACCTGTTATTTGCTTAATCTCTCTGTGAAACTCTTCTATTTTCCATCTATCTCTACAAATATTTCTTATTTCTTTAGTTGATTTATCAGACAGGTCATTTGTTGCTATATATTCGGTTCTATTGGTAGAAATAGTAACTAGAAATAATTTAACTTTTTTATCTTTAGGAAACTTGTTTATTTTTATCAATTTTCCTTGAAGTAACTCTAACTCATTCCAGATCAATCCATCAATTCTTTTATATTTTTCTAGACCTCCCGTATCATCTACTAGTCTATTTATTTTTAATGGGCAGTAATATTTTTTTCCTAAATTATCAATTAATCCCATTAGTTTTTGACTGGCATACCAAGTATCCATGAGCACTCTGGCAAAAAGCAACTTTTTAACATTCATTGCATTTAATAACATTTCAGCTACATGGTCTGGTTTTGTTTTTCCATCTCCGTCGGGGTCATATAAGCGATAATCTATTACCCAAAATTCTCCTGTTTTTTGATTTACATAGAGACAAGTTATTACCCCAATTCCTCTGATTACTCTATGTTCATTGCCACTATACTGTCTTCTAACAAGTTCTATTTTCTCACTGTATCTTTTATCCAAAACTGTATCGTCAAATACTATACTGGCATCTGGATCTTCTTTTATAGTCTGTTTAACATTATTCCAAATAATATCTATATTGATTTCTTCTTTTCTTAAAAATTTGTTAATAGTATCGTGACTTACTGTTAATTTATGGTTAGCTAAGTTAGTCAAGGTATAATTGAGAGGACTAGTTAATAAATATTGACAGTAATCCAGATGACTAAAACTCATTGATTGCTATGTTTTAATTCAATTTATTCTTTTATTTTAATCTTTTTGGATTGCTTATTTATTTCTTTTTATTAGTGGCTATTTAAAAAATACTACGCTATATATAGTGTGCCTGCGTAAGTCCTGCTAAGAACATCAGAGATGGTTGAAATATGATAATTTTCATTTATATATAATAGCTTGGCAATTTTTTTCTGCTATTATTAGCGATACGTAAATCTAGATTTTTGTCAAATTAATTTAGATGCGTTTACCCTGGTAAATTAGTTCCGATTTCTAGAACTGTCCCCAAGGGATTTTCTACAAAAGATTCTCTTATTTTCTTCATTCCTAGTAGTTCTTTATTAAAGGATTGGAAAGCTGGAGCACTCACCCTCGAACAATATATTAACAGGTATAGGGAAGAGATAAGGGTAAATTTACCACAAATAAAAGAATGGGTCAATAGTTTAGAGCCAAACGTAGATTTAACTCTTCTGTGCTGGGAAAAAGCTGGTGAATTCTGCCACCGCAATCTGAGCATCAAATTTATTGAGAGATACCGTCCCGACTGTTTCGGCGGTTGTGATGTTCCTAATAAAATATTAGTAAAAGTTTAAATTAGATAAGTAAATTTAGGAGCAGAGCAGTTTTAAAAACTGTTCTATTTTTTTGTTCAAATTAATTAGAAAAATATTAATGCTACAATCAACTTTTTGATGTTCCAGAAGGGCTAATTTTCCGTTTTCTTTAGCCCTTTTTTTATGTTTATTTTGCCAGAACTAAAATGACTTTGTATTTCCGATTCTTCTAATGGCTATCGCCAAGTGTTGGTAACAAAGACACAAATAGAGGAATCTCGTATGATACAAGCTCAACAAATGACCTTAGACCTTTTATTTGAAACGATTTTAGGAGAAGGTCAACTCCCAACACCTACTCCTCAAAGCATCCAGAAACAAGGAAGCTGCCTTGTCACTGTTGGGAAAGAGTTGGCTGAGATGCTAGCTTCCTCATCTCCTATAAACACCAAAGTCTTACAGGACTTAATGAGTGCAGTTTATGAAGGAACTGATGCTCAGGGTAAATGGTTGTGGAAAGATAGCTACGAAGCGTTGGAAGTTGGTCTAGTTGTCTATCTTCGCCAGTTTGGAAGCCAATTACTCAAACAAGATCCTTATCAAACTCTTGAGCAACTAATCCAACTAGAAGCGGATCTTCCTACTCACACCAAACGCTCTGAAGACCAGATAACTCTACAGCAATTTTCAACCCCTCTCCCTCTAGCTTTCATAGCTGGGGTAGCTGCCAATATGAACAGCAACGACCAGGTGCTCGAACCGAGTGCAGGTAATGGACTATTGGCAATTTGGGGAGAAGTTGCAGGAGCAAAGCTGATCCTCAATGAGATTCATAAGGAAAGACGAGATACTCTACGTGAGTTATTTCCTAATGTCCCTATCTTTGGACATAATGGGGAACAAATTGATGACCTACTCAACAAGGAAATCAAGCCAACAGTAGTTTTGATGAATCCACCGTTTAGCAGTAGTCTCAATTACTGTAAACGCAATCCTGTAGCTACTTGGAAGCATTTAACCTCTGCTCTCCATAGACTACCTGAAGGGGGTCGGTTAGTAGCGATTACTGCTGATTGGTTCAGTCCCCATAATCCAAATTGGACTGACTATTTCCATAAGTTGAAAAAGTTTGGCTTTGTAGCTTTCAGTGCAGGGATTGAAGGGAAAGCGTACCGCAAGCATGGGACAACGGTAGATACAAGGCTGACGATTATAGAAAGAGAATCCCGCCCAAGAGATTTTGGCGAAATCATTGATGCAAAACTCAGTCTCAAAGACTTATTGCAATATCTTGAGATTTATCTACCAAGATATCAACCCACTCTTGAACTAAAGGAAGTTCAAGAAAGTAATGTACTAGAGTTAATTGCTCCTAAACCAATTGATTCTATTCCTACCACTCCTACAACTCTAGAACCTAAAGATGTTGTTCTTACTTGGGACGACATCATTGAGGTTGAGTACAGTGCCATTGAGGATAAAGCTGACACTACAGAAATCGGTGAAGGAATTTATGAATCGTATCAGCCCCAAACTATCCAAATTCACAACGCTCAACCTCATCCATCACCTCTAGTAGAGTCGGCTGCCATGTCTTCGGTTAAACCACCGATGCCAACTTACCGACCACTTCTCCCAAGAAGAATAATTGAGGAAGGAATTCTCTCAGTAGCTCAACTAGAAACTCTTATCTACGTTGGTGAAAGTCATGAGCAATTTCTCACTGGTTGGTATACTGTAGACGACAATCTCGACCTTGTTCGACCATCATCAGAGGAAGAAGAAGGTGCAGTGCGTTTTCGCAGAGGCTTCTCAATCGGAGATGGGACAGGATTGGGTAAAGGACGTGAAGTATCAGGAATATTACTAAATAACTGGCTTCATGGACGCTCAAAAGCTCTCTGGCTATCCAAGAACGAAACACTTCTAGAAGATGCTCAAAGAGACTTTTGTGCTTTAGGCGGTAAAAAAGACCATATAATACCTCTTTCCAAATTCAAGCAGGGTCAACCTATTGTCTTAAAAGAAGGTATTTTGTTTGTCACCTATGCAACCTTGCGCCAGGACGGAAAGGGAGAAAAAGTATCAAGGCTCCAACAAATTCTTAACTGGTTAGGCAAAGACTTCGATGGAGCTATCATCTTTGATGAGTCCCACGCACTTGCCAACGCAGCTTCCCAGAAAGCTGACAGAGGAGTTAAAAAAGCATCTCAACAGGGAGTTTCTGGACTCAGACTACAAAGGGCATTACCTAATGCAAGAGTAGTATATGTCTCAGCTACTGGAGCCAGCAGAATCGAAAATCTTTCTTATATGGAACGTTTAGGACTCTGGTGTACTGATAGTCTACCTTTTCGTAACAGAGAAGAATTTGTCAGTCAGGTTCAGCTTGGGGGAGTAGCAGCAACCGAAGTAGTAGCCAGAGACTTAAAAGCCTTGGGACTATATAGTGCTCGTTCACTATCCTTTGATGGAGTTTCCTATTCCGTTCTTGAACATGAACTAAGTACAGAACAGGTTGAGATTTACGATAAGTACGCAGGTGCCTATCAAATAATTCATCAAAATATTGACGAAGCTTTAAAAGCAACTAATGTAGTTAGTATTGATGGGGTTTCTCGCAATGGAAACGCTAAATCTTCAGCTTATTCAACCTTTGAAGGATGCAAACAACGTTTCTTCGGGCATTTACTTAGTTCAATGAAGGTTCAGACCGTCATTAAATCCATTGAAAAGGACTTAGAGAATGGTCACGCTGCAATTCTACAAATAGTCTCAACCGATGAAGCTCTCCTTGACCGTAGACTCGGAGAGATTCCTACAAAAGATTGGGGGGATTTGAACGTTGATATTACTCCGCGTGAGTATTTATTTGACTACCTCAAGAACGCTTTCCCTACTAACTTACACGAAGTTTGGACAGATGAAGAAGGTGCCGAAAGAAGTCGTCAAGCTGTAGATCCCAATGGAACTCCAATAGTTTCTCAGGAAGCTTTAAAAGCAAGAGATCAATTAATTGAAGAACTTGCTTTGCTCCCACCAGTACCATCTCTCCTCGACCAGATTATTCACCATTTTGGTCATGAGCAAGTGGCTGAAATTACAGGCAGATCTAAAAGAATTGTCAAAGAAGTTAAAGGCGATACTGAAAAGTTGATGGTGCAGACTCGAAGTGGAACTGCTAATCTGGCAGAAACAGAGATGTTTCAGTCTGACCGTAAAAGAATACTAGTATTCTCCAATGCCGGCTCAACAGGACGCAGCTATCATGCAGAACTGAATGCCCAAAACCAAAGACTACGCAAACATTATATTTGTGAGTTTGGATGGGAGAGTAGCAATGTAGTACAAGGTCTTGGACGCTCTAACAGGAGCAACCAGAAACAACCACCAGTATTCATCCTCGTCACCACCAACGTCAAAGGTGAGAAAAGGTTCACTTCTACTATTGCTCGCAGACTTGACTCTTTAGGCGCAATCACCAAAGGAGAGCGCAAAACTGGAAGCGTAGGGCTATTTAGAGAATCTGACAATCTAGAATCAATGTATGCTAAAGCTGCTCTAAGACAACTCTTTGAAGCTGTGTATCGTGGTCAAATTCCCACCTGTTCTCTAGGAGAGTTTGAAGCGATAACCAACCTCAATCTAACTACGAATGAAGGAAATTTCCTAGAAGAACTGCCACCAATGAAGCAATTTCTCAACCGTTGCCTAGCTCTAACTATAGAGAAACAACAAGCTCTGTTTGAAGAGTTAGAACTGAGAATTGCCTCAAACATTGAAGGAGCGATTATCGCGGGGACTTATGAAGTTGGTGTTGAAGTCTTAAGAGCATTAAGCTTAAAAGTCTTATTTCGCCAAACTATCTATGTCCATCCTGAAACTGGTGCTCAAACTCAAGCTGTAAAGATTGAGCGCAAAGAGAAAGTAAAAATTCTCTCTCTAGCAGAAGCACAACAGTTAGCTAAAATAAATTCGGGAGCCTTCGTAGTCAATGAGCGTTCTGGACAAGCTGCTGTACTTATACCGACAACTAACCTAGTTGGCTCAAAAGGAGAAATCATACCAAGAATTCGACTCGTTCGTCCTAATAGTGATACTAGAATATCGGTTGCTGAGTCTGAACAATCTTACTGGAAAAGAGTTTCAGAAGGGATATTCGCCCGTAATTGGAATGAACAACTGAAAGATCTACCTGAGACTAAAACTGATACATTCTTCCTGATTACTGGTCTGTTGTTGCCAATTTGGAAACGTCTAGAGCAATCTAATATGAAAGTTTACCGACTTGTTACAGATGGTGGTGAACGTCTATTGGGCAGAAGAATATTCCCTGAGATTTGGCAAAAGATTGCACCAAATTTTGGTATGGAATATGAATCAACCAGTCAGGATATATTTAAGTCTGTCTTTGAGCATGGTGAATCGGTTCAACTTACCCACCGACTAAAACTAATGGCAAGTACAGTCTCTGGCAAACGTCGTCTAGAAATTGTCAACTTCTGCAACCATGAAGAGTTCACCTATCTAAAGACTCTTGGAGCCTTTGGAGAAATGATTTCACATCGGATGCGGTTATTCTTACCAGCTACAGATGAAGCTTGTGCAATTATCGACCTGATTCGCCAAGTTGCTACTTAGAGTTAGGACAAACTACTTGCTTACAAGCACTATTACCACTTCTAATCAAAGTAGGTGATGGTGCTTTTTTCTTTATTTTAACCTCAATATTTAAAAATTCTAGACATATCAAAGCTTAAAAAATGGCTATCGCCAAATTTCCAATGTAAAGAATTTTAATTATTTGGACAAATTCATGAAACAAGGTTTACAATTAGCAGAAGTAGCACAAGAAATACAGAATCAGGCTCAATTAAAACGAGATTTTGTAGTTAATACTAATCTTATCCACATGAATCAGGACACGTCACTCTCTGTGGCAACTTCTGAAAAAATCGAGAATTTTACAGCGACTGCCCACACACTAGGACAAATTGCTCAGAGGCTTAATATCCCTGCAAAGTATTTTCAGCTAATGCAGAAAGAAGCTCCTGAATTACTAGCTTCCAACGTAAATCACTGGTTTCAGCATCAACCCGAATCGAGGATGATTCGCACGTTACAAAGTTCTGCTAGAGCGTATCTGAGCAACAAATACAGACGGATTGACAATTACGAGATAGCTGAAGGTGTCCTTCCAATTCTAAGTGAATTTGGCGATTCATTGTTCATAGCCAGTATTGGTTTAACAGAATCTAAAATGTATATCAAAGCAGTCAATCAAAAGATGCAACTCGATGTCAAAGTTGGAGATGCCGTACAAGCTGGAGTGATGATCAGCAATTCGGAAATTGGCTTAGGTTCACTCAGAATCGAACCTCTTGTATTCCGACTCAGTTGTCTAAACGGAATGATCGTGCCAGAGCATGGGCTAAAGAAATATCACGTTGGACGTGTATTTGAGGAAATAGAAGATTCTTCCTATGAAATTTTCTCAGATGAAACAAAAGAGGCTGAAGATAAAGCTTTATTGTTAAAAGTTCGAGATATGGTTAAGGCAGCCACGTCCCAAGCGCTATTCACGCAAATTGTCAGTAAAATGCAAGAATCAGTTCAACAACCGATTGGTAATCCAGTCAAAGCAGTTGAAATCTTAGGTGACAAGTTCAGCATGACTTTACCAGAACGCTCAGGCATTTTAACTCACCTAATACAAGGCGGTGACCTCTCTGCCTATGGATTGCTCAATGCAGTGACTCGCACCTCTCAAGACCTAGATGACTATGATCGAGCAACTACTTTTGAGGTTCTAGGTTCTCAAATATTATCTCTTCCTCCATCAACTTGGAAGGAAATTGCTCTAGCTTAATACAATAACAACTAAAGCCCACAATGCAGCTTTAGCTCTACTTTAAATTAACGCTCATATAGATGATAGATTTGAATTATTTCAGCCTATTATCTATATTTTTTCTAGTCTTTAAAACTTATTAAAACCTTGGTTAATAGATAGGCTATCGCCATTTTCCAATAGAAATATTATTGAGGACACTTCAAATGGCTACATATACTAGAGCAACTAAAACTACTAAAACTCCAGCAACAACTACCAAAACAAAAAAAGCTACACCAGTAAAATCTACAACTACAACTCAAAAGAAAACGACTACTACTAAAGCCAAGAAAGAAACTGTAGAAGTTCCAGTAGAAGTACCAGCTTTACCTGTAGTAGAACAGGCAACTACGAGAGTTGAAAACTCTACGGCTAAAGTAAAAGAAACCGAATTTTATCCTAAGAACATAACGGTGGAATTAGCATACCCGAACTCAGATAAAAATTCCTTTTATTGGGAAGAGTATTCTCCTCGCTGTGCTGCTATCACCGCAGAGAACTTCGAGACGGTTCATTATTTAGCATTCCCCGATGAAGAGTCGGGAATAACCTTCATGAACGCTATTCATGAAAAACATTGTAAAGATGCAATTATGCGTCCTTCAAAGAGATTTGATTCCACTGCATACCCCTTTGAAGTCAAAGTATGGGGAATGAGTCAGAAATGCTTCCTTGGACTGGTTAAAAGAGACTTAGATAGATTAGAAAAAACAAATTAATTCGACAGAAAAGAATAAATTTTAAGAGAGGTTACCACTTTAAAAGTGCTCTCTTTTTTTTACAAAACTTAATGTTAAAATCAGCTTGACATCCTCTTCCCAGAAAGTTTATAGTTTTCCTCATAAAATAATGCAAAAATCAACTGAAAAAAGTAAAAACTTCCCCACCAGTAAAATGCTTTTACTCTGTTTATCCTTGGTTTCATTTACCGTAGTATTACGTTTAGCAGAAGGCAAATCTCGACAAAAATTACCTATTGGAGCCACCGAAGCTAAGATAGAAAAGCCTGGTCACAATGTCCAACTTGAAATAGCCAGAACTCCTGAACGCTTACGAAAAAGGACTTATGAATAGAAAAACTCTTCGTTCAGACGGCTACCAACTTAAAGCGGGACAGAAGTAGAAAGAGTTAAAGATTATGTTCGCGATTTAATTACGCGAACAAAGAAGTTTATTCTGCTCGTTCGCTTGGGAAGTCTGACCAACTTTTCTTGAGAGCATCAATCGCCTTGGATAGTTCCTCAATTTGAACTCTTCTGACTACTTGAATCACCCCCTCTACGTGAGCGGCACTTCCGGCCGGACCTAGATGTTTGTATCGAGAAAGTTTTTGCTCATCTTGTACTGTGGGAAAAATTGGTTCAGTCGCCTGCAACTTGTAATACCAGTAAGCTTTTTGTTGACCTTTAGCTTGATAACGAGACACACAACATCCCTTGGGAGCTATTTCTCCCTCAGACTCTAGTTGATGAAGACGAGCTTCTAGAGCAGCGATGGTACTTTTTAAGCGCTCTGCTCTCGCTATTTTGTCTTGTTTTTGTTGGTCAGATTGAGTAGACATTGCTGGAAAGATTAGCACCTATTGAGTCTATAATTCTAACATTGTTCGCGATTAAATTGCGCGAACAATATTCCAATCAAACTCACCGATGAATTTACGAGAACGTTCTCAAGCTATTTGGGCGGCAGGATATAAGTTTGGTAGCGCAATCCTTCCGCGCCATCGCGGCGCGATGGCCAAACTCTCTAAAAGTAGTGTACATCGCCTTTACCACCGCATAGTAAACCGAAATCAAGCTCCAGAATCTTGTTTGTGGGAAACTGAAGTAGGACAAAAATGGCTTCGTTTATTGGTTTTGTCCACCATCTTTGTGTTTGCTCTCCAAGGGGGAATTGGTTGTGAGAGACTTTCTCAATTTTTCCATCTACTACGTTTACAACGTCACATAGGAGTTTCACCCACTGCCTTACGAAGTTTACGTGCTTCAATGGAGTCAAAAATTCTTGACCCCTCAACAATCCGCTAATGAATCTATAGAAAAAACTTCATCTGGGGTCGAAGTTTGTGCGGCGGCGGACGAAACCTTTTTTGACCAAGTGATTTTGGTCATGCTCGATTTACCTGATTGGTTATATTTTTGTCGAACAAATAACGGAAAATTGCCAGTATGAAACTTGGCAACAACAAGTAAATCAAGCTTTGAAACCATTAGGGGTGAAACTCAAATATTTAGTTAGTGACCGAGCCAAAGCAATAGTCAAACTGGCTTTGAATGATTTAGGTACTAATTCAATTGCTGATTTATTTCATGTTTTATATGACTTAAATAGAAGCATTGCTTGGGAGCTTAACTGTCTCAGTAGTCGGCTACAAAAACAAATTAAAATGGCCTCACTCAATCAGGCTCAACCTGAGATTATCAAACAACTCGAACAAAAATCAAAAATACTACAGCAATCGAGGTTAACCTACGACACTTGCCCTGAGCGCATCAGCACTTGTTTACATCCTTTTGACATCAATCAGAATACACCACAAACTACTGAAATTGTCTCAATTGGGCTTCAAGAAACTCTGGAGACTCTTTCTTCTGTTAGAAACACCCACAAGTTACAAGACCCTCGTAATGGTCTAAGAAAGTTGAAAAACCAAATCTCTTCTCTATCGGCAATAGTTGATATTTGGTGGTCTTGGGTTGACCAGTGTTTTTCCTCCCATTCAGGGGAGCCGAATGTTATTGACTCTCTTTAAGGACTATTTACTTCCAACTGTTTATTGGCAACAACAGGTTCAGCGTACCAAAAATCCCGACTTAAGAAAGGACTATCAATCAGCTTACTTAAAAACAAAAGAGCTTCTCATTCGTCATCCAGTTACAGTCAGTTTAAGCCTGTCAACTAAAGAATCTTGGTGGAATTGGGCAATTTGGATGGTTAGTAAGTTTCAACGTTCTTCCTCGGCTGTAGAAGGACGTAATGGCTATCTTTCTCAAGTTCATCATAACCGAAGAGGATTATCCACCAAGCGATTACAAGTTTCGACTGTTATTCATAATTTCTCCCTGAAACGAAGTGATGGTACTACTGCGGCTGAAAGATTATTTGGTAGAGAATTTCCTGACTTATTTGAGTATCTTGTTGAACATATTTGTGAGTTACCTCAACCGAGAAAGCCGAGAAAACCTCCCAAACCTCAAACCTTTGCGTTACCTGCTGTCCCGCTTTAAGTTGGTAGCCTTCAGACCGAGGAATGCTATTTTTATTTAAGCCTCCTATTAAGGTCACTTTCTGGATGAAAAATACCCTAATTCCTATTGATATGGTCTTTCTACGAGATGGCAAAATTAAGACCATTATTGTTAATGTGCAACCTTGCATTAAAGAACCTCGTCCAAGCTATGGAACTAAAACAGAAGTTGCTCAAGTAATAGAACTTAAAGGCGGAGAAACTTCTAAAGGTCTTAAAGTTAATAATTCTTTGAAAGTCAAGTATTTTCATTAATTTTGTCAACAAATATTAAAAGGCTTACGCCAATTTAAAAGGATAGAAGAATTGCCTTTCTCTTATCCTTTTAACTTAACTTAGGTTGTTTATGAATCTTACAGAATTTGCTCAAATGCTTGGTTTATCTATAGCCGATATTAACATAATTCCTCTCACTGGAGAAGAAATATTAGCCATTGACCAAGGGATGCTCGAAGCTGCTCTTGAAGAAGATGAAGATATTGAAAGACAATATAAATACTATTTAGAGTCTCAATATTACTCCTTGGAATGCCAAGGTCAATACTAGTTAAAAGGGGAAACTTCTTCCACTGCTAATATTGCCCAACGTCCCCACAATCTTCTAAAAATAATTAATAAAAAGGTAATCCACATGAAAGAAACAACGTTAGAGAAAGCTTTTGTTGTAAGTGACACTGATGGGAAATTTCATCTCTTACTTCTAAAATTAATCGAAGAAAATCAGCCAAAACGGAAAAACCAAACTGATTTTGCTAGAAAAGTAACAATAAACGTTTTTACTTAAACACTAGTAACTCCCCTTTTAAACCTTACAGAAAACTCTGTGGGGTCTTTTTTTCTTACCAACAATGTCAACAACTTCTACCATCAAATAAAGACAATTTTATAGCACTAGCTTATAATAAGGCTCAAGTTTACCAGCCTTAGATAGTAGAAATACTAACTTTATTTAAACTAACTTAAATACGAAACGAGTCAATAAATCAGTTAAAGAAATACAAAGTAGTAGAATAAAAGGTGTTTGGATTTTAGTTGTCCAGTCTTCCTTTTTTGTCACAGAATTAAATATTCCAATAAGAGAAAAAAGAAAATAAATAAAGTACAACGCTCGAAAAGTAATAAATATTAAATTAATCATACTTGCTCCCCCAGGAGTGTTAGAAGAACTAGCAAAAACCGCATCAATATTGTTAAAAAACGGAAGGTGAACTAAATTTACCAAATGGTTAAGACCAGCACTCAATATACCAATTGTGACAAGAAGTATTTTTTTTGCCTTTCTTGTATGTTTCTTGCTCACCCAATAAGATTGAAAAAAATTAAGGAAGCCGCAAAAACTATCAGAGGAATTAAAGCAAGATTCCCTGATAAAATACTTAAAATAATTAAAAGTACAGAAAAAATGCCAGTTGTAAATCTTTCAAATTTAGAAAATTGCTGTACTTGATTGACTTTAAAAATGGACATAATCTTTAGATTTAAAAGATTAAACTTAGAATTTTAATTAGATATTTCTATTAAAACTATTTAAAATCATAGTGTCAAGCAAAACTGGAAATGTCGGGAAACTTTCTGAGTTTCGGGAAGATTCCCGAATTTGGGAACGCGACCTACTTCGTTATAGTTCTGCGGTAGTTCCCGTAGGATAGGCAGTGGATGAGAGAATCCTTGGAAATATTTAATACAAATGACACTCTCTAGAATGGTCTACAGTCTCACGTTAACAACATCCCCTTAAGAATTCTACATTTTTAGAGAAATAAGACCATGTAAACGATTTTGCTGAGAATCAACTAAATTAAGCTCAACGAGGGGTTAGAGCAAGACAAATATCTAGAACTTAAGAATTAAAATACTTTTATATTATCTCTAGACCCAAATAGATAAACAATATACTTGTTCTAAACAAATTTCAGCTTATTGCTAAAGAGTATCAATAGAGTTACAGAGTTAAAATTTTAACAACCAAAGTAGATAGACTAAAGTAGCTATAACCCATAGCTTATAAGCATTTCAGGTATAGACAAGTATATTATAATATCTAATTTATAAATGATATTATAGGAGAAGAATGAAAACTTTTAAGATATGCCTAAGATAAACAGAGTGGGTAAGGCTGAGGTTATTCCAGTTGAAGTATTAGGTCAAATCATTAAGGATGAACGTATTAATATTAAACATAGAGCCTTAGTCTGTACCCTCTTTTTTACGGCTGCCAGGATAGGGGAAGCCTGTCAGATTAAACTTAGTGAGATTGGTAGTCACATCACTTTCGCTCGACAAACTACTAAGATGAAGAGAACAAGACAAGTTCTGGTGCATCCAGTTCTGAGAGAGATTTTAGCTCTATATATAGAGACATTGCCAAAGACTCAACTTTATCTATTTGCTGGCAGAGAAAAAAATAGTTACTATTCTAAGGTGACGGCAGATAAGGTTCTCTCTAAAATATTTGCTCTCTATGGTTTACATGGTTGCAGCACTCATTCTTTTAGAAGGTCGGTTCTCACTTACTGCCATCAGAATGGTGCATCACTAGCAGATTTACAAGAGTTAAGTGGACATAGCTCTTTAACTAGTCTTCAGGAGTACCTTCAGAGTTCAGACATGGCCCAATCTAA
>CASBQB010000396.1 GCA_949127655.1 Chroococcales cyanobacterium PMM_0086
ATCTGTTCCTAAAACCTCTGCATTCTCTTTTAATCTTCTCTGGAGTCTACTTCTGAGGTTAATGAGACGATCTACTCCTTCAGCAGGTAAAAACGAATAACAAAAGATTTTTTCTGATTCTTGTCCAATTCGATCAACTCTTCCTGCTCTTTGAATTAGACGAATAATAGCCCAAGGTAAATCATAGTTAACAATAATTGAACAGTCCTGTAAGTTCTGCCCTTCACTTAGTACGTCAGTAGTAATTAAAACCCTCAGTTCAAGATTTGAGGGAATGCGATCATTTTTTCTATTACTCTTAGGGCTAAACCGATAAGCTAACTCAGTTGGATTATCTGTACTTCCGGTCACGAATGCCGACTCTGTAATTACTTTACCAATCTGTTCACCTATATATTTAGCAGTATCAGCAAATTGAGTAAAAATTAACACCTTGTCAGTACTATGCTTTTCTTGAAGTAATTGAATTAAGGCAGTTAGTTTTTGATCGTTACTGGCCTCCCATTTGGGGCATAACTGCAATACACTAATTAAAGCTTGTGCATCTGCTAATAAGTTTTCTGCCAATTGTGGCTTAAATAATGTCGCTCTAATCCACTTAAAGCGACGTTTATATTGAGTAGCATAAAGTTGATAAACCATCTGGGCACGACGGCGATAATCTTTGAGTGTAGTTTGAAATTGTTCTTCAACATCACTAATGGTTAAATCTTCTTCAGTTTCTAGATCAAATTCTGTAGATACTAAAGAATCTAAATCTGTGTCATTATTCCGAGTATCCAAAAGTTCAGCATCTTGTGTGCCAATTGGAATCTCTAAATTATTCTCAATTGCCTGGAGGTAAATATAGTTTCTCAGAATATGTCTATCAAGAGACTTAAGCAAAGAAAATCCACTACTTTCTAATCTTTTAAAGATATTAGTGCGACAAAATCCCATTAATCTATGACCTGCATGAGAAAGATTAGCTAGAATTTTTATCTCTGCTTCTGTGGGAGATTGTTTAGGTTGATTCTCTTGATAAATACCCAACCCATAACGAGGTAAATTAAGTTGATTGATTATCTCTACTACCTCGCTGGAATAGAGTAGAGCATAAGGATCATTTGTCTCGGCACTACCAATTGTAAATTTAATAGTCTTAGGAATACGTGTTGGAAAATAGGAACGTGAACCATCATTAAATTTAAGATATCTTTTACCTGTCTCATCTACTTCAGCATAGTTATTTTTAATAAAACTACGAGTTCGACGAACCATAAACAACTTCATTAAATCTCGCCAATCATCAATATATTCACTTATTTCAAAGGCTTTAATTGAGCGAACATCAGCCTGATATCTTTTTTTGAACTCAATTTCACCCCCTAATTCTGTCAGTAATTTTTCAGGTCTAATTCCTATATTTTTATCTTCTTCTATAAATAGTTGTAGTTGGGCTGAAAGATCTAAATAAGTTTTATTGTAAGGAGTAGCACTCAATAAAATACACTTACTTTCGTTAATCTGAATATACTCTCTAATTGCTCTATATTTTTTCCCTTCACGATTGCGTAAGTTATGGCTTTCGTCAATTAAAACTACCCGATAACGTCTAAGATTGGGTAATTCTTTGATTACAGTACTAATTGGTATCACTTGCGCAATTAACCGATATTCAGCTACATAGTCCTGCCACATTGAGACAAGGTTTTTGGGACAAATTATCAGTGTTTCTAAAAATAAATCATCTTGTAAAATACGTGCTAAAGCTGTCCCAACAATCGTTTTACCTAAACCTACTACATCGCCAATTAATACTCCACCACGCTTATTGACATAACCTGCAGCAATTTTAACAGCAGCAGCTTGAAAATCAAATAGACGCTCACGAAATTCTAAGGGTAACCTATATTCAGATAAACCTGAGCGTGCTTCTTGGGAAAGATGATAAGCCATCTTGAGATAAATATGATAAGGTGGGGTGAGTTCTTCTTTTGCCCAACTCTCATCTATTACCTCTATTAATTCATCAGAAATATCCAGACAAAATTTATCTATCCATTTATCTTCAAACCAATTCTCTAGTTTTTTTGTTGCATCCTGTTCGACAACATCTACATTCAGTTCACCTTGTTTTAACAAACCAGATAAGGTTAGATTACTACTACCAAGAAACCCAATAATTGGGATTAGTTCAGGACGATATACTAAATATAATTTAGCATGAAGAGAATGACGTAAAAATAATTTTACCTTAACCTTTCCTGCTTTAAGTTGAGCACTTAACCGTCTCAGTCCACTCTCATCTTGATTATTAGGTGCTCCAATAGTTAACTGTTGTCGGAAGTTTTCAACATATTTTTTCTTAAGACGATTTGCTTGGCTTAAATCGATACTGCTATTACTAAGAGTTAGACTAAATAGAGCATGAACTTGCTCAATTGGTAAAGTCTGCATCCCGACTAATAAACGACAACAAGAACCGATACCTCCTGGGAATTTCTCAATTTCATTCTGAAGTTGTTGCCATCCTCTGAGATTAACATATCCAACACAAAAGTCAGCCCTGACGGCTCCATTTAGGGTCTTTTTTAACTCTGGGAGCAAATCTTGAGCAATGTTATCAAAAATACGCGGCATAATCTATACTTCCTAGTCAAAATGCGACTGATAAAAATGTAAAAACTAGAGATTACTATATGGTACAGATGGATCAAAAAAAACTAACCCTGGCAGAGTTTCTGAGCCTACCAGAAAGCGAACCGGCTAGTGAGTACATTAATGGAGAAATTAGCCAAAAGCCGATGCCACAAGGAGAACACAGTGCTATTCAAGGCGAGTTGACCACCAGAATTAATGGAGTCTTGAAAATAAAAAAAATCGCTTGGGCCTTGCCAGAATTGCGCTGTACCTTTGGAGGACAGTCAATAGTACCAAATATTGCTGTATTTACCTGGGGGCATATTCCTCGTCAAGATAATGGGACAATAGCTAATACTTTTACTACTGCGCCTGACTGGACGGTCGAAATTCTCTCACCTAATCAAAGCCAAACAAAGGTCACTAAAAATATCTTACATGGTCTTAAGCACGGAACTCAAATGGGCTGGCTGATCGATCCAAATGAGCGAGCAATTTTGGTTTACCTGCCAACCCAGTCTACAGAAGTTTTTGAGCTACCAGAACAGCTGTTACCTGTGCCATCGTTTGCTAATCAGTTTAAGCTGACAGTAGCGGATTTGTTTAGTATTTTGACTTTTGACCTTTAACTTGACCAGACCCATTCAATTTAATTAAGATCAGGCAAGCTCCCTAGAAAAACTCAACAGAATAAGACATAATACGGTAATTATGTTTATAATTTCTTTAGACTTAATTACAGTACATATGTTTTAAAAGCAATGCCTCGAATATTGGTTATCGATGATGATGCGACAATTGCCGAACTAGTATCAATTAACTTAGAGATGGCTGGTTATGATGTTAATCATGCAGAAGATGGCATAAAAGGACAGGCCTTAGCTGTCCAAATTCAACCAGATTTAGTCATGCTGGATTTAATGCTGCCTAAAGTAGATGGGTTAACAGTCTGTCAGAGATTAAGAAGGGATGAACGTACTGCGGATATTCCCGTTTTAATGTTGACCGCTTTAGCAAGGACACAGGACAAAGTAGATGGTTTTAATGCAGGTGCAGATGATTATCTAACCAAACCTTTTGAAATTGAGGAAATGTTAGCAAGAGTTAGGGCACTTCTACGGAGAACAGATCGCATTCCCCAAGCTGCTAAACATACGGAAATACTTAATTACGGACCTTTGACGCTGGTTCCTGAACGTTTTGAAGCGATTTGGTTTACGAAAACCATTAAGTTAACTCACTTAGAATTCGATCTTCTTCATTGTCTACTACAAAGACATGGACAGACTGTCGCTCCTAGTAGTATTCTCAGAGAAGTTTGGGGCTACGATCCAGATGATGACATAGAAACCATTAGAGTCCATATTCGCCATCTACGAACTAAGCTAGAACCAGATCCACGTCATCCCCACTATATTAAAACTGTTTATGGGGCAGGTTACTGCTTAGAATTACCTAGTAATGAGCAAAGCAGTAATTCCTCTCAATAGACACTACTTTGAGAAATTTTAGTCGCCTGACCAGCAGTAATCAGCTAAAATAATCACCATAGGTAGGGTTGTTTTATGCTCTTGAGTCAGAGAAAATATATAGATTGGGTTCCTTTTGTTGTCATTATCGTTTTGGGTTTGACTGTCTCTTTACTTCCTCTTCTTATAACAGGAATTTTTGCAGCCAATGAGCTAGTATCCCTTCATCTAAAAATCACACATCAATTCACTAAACAATTTTGGTCAGGTGACTTGTACCCCCGTTGGTTAATCAATATGAATGGAGGTTTAGGCAGTCCCCTCTTTTTCTTTCACGGCCCATTTAGCAACTACATCACTAGCTTTTTTTCCGTAGTTTTTAAGGATGCTAAAGGTTGGATTCCTCTCATTCTCTCTGCAAGTTCAGCTTTAATTTTCTCAGGTTTTACCGCTTTTTTATGGTTGAGGGAAATTACAGATAAATCTGTTGCGCTATTTGGGACAGTTATCTATATGATTTTTCCTTACCATTTAGCAGTTAGTTTATATTGGCGTTTTTCCCTAACTGAACAGTGGTCTTTTGTCTGGTTACCTCTTCTGTTATATTTTACAATTAAAATTATTCAAGGTGAAAGATTTTATATAATAGGCTACGGTATTTGTTATGCTGCTTTAGTCCTCACACAGTTATCAGCGGCCTTAATTTATACCATAGTTCCCATCGGTTATGGGTTAGTTTTAACTAATAGATATTGGTGGATATTTTCACGATTATTTATAGCGACGGGTATTGGGGTTGGACTCTCAGCAATTTACTGGTATCCTGCCTACACAATGCAACAGTATATCACTCTGAAAACTGACAAAATATTCTTTTATGCTAACAACTTTCTCTTCAAAGTTCCTAGTGAAATATTAGATACTCAACTCTGGAAATATCTGGAAATAGTCAGTATTTTAACAGCAGTAATAGCTGGATGTGTTTGGGCAATTGCTCGTTATAACATGATGAGAGAATATGTTAGAGAGAGCTTGTATTGGTTTGTTTTAGCTATTACCTCCGTTTTAATGTGTACACCTCTGAGTCAACCTATCTGGACGATTTTACCGCCTCTACAGAGCATATCTTTACCTTGGATATTTAATATTATTCTACTCATCTCCACTACAGCACTCCTTTCTTTAGCAGTTTATACCGTAGGAAATCCTCTGCCTATTCTGATTGATAAACCAATTAAAATAGTTATTATTTTGATTGGTTCCTTGATCTTAGCATTATTACAGATTTTACCTTTATATCTAGATAACTTTGCAATTTTCAAGACTAATAATACTGTGCTAGTTATTTGTTTAATACTTCTTTTGACAATAGGAATTTCTTTTATTAAAGTAATCATGGATTTTTCGCATCAAAGAACTTTAATAATAGCAGTATTGTTAACCGCTAGTCTGTTGATCTCCAGCGCTATAGTTATCCCAGAAAGACTATCTAATAAACCACGTGACCTAGAACAAAAATTAGCTGTAAGTATGGATTTAGCTAAATTTCGTCTTCAATGGGTACCGGCTAAATTGTTCAATATAGGAAATTTAAAATCATATCTAAAAAATCCAAACAAAGCTAAGTTTATTAGTGGTCAAGGCACAATAAAAACACCAATTTGGCAACCTCGTAATATTGTCTTTCAGATAGAAACAAATAAAGAGGCTATTATCAAAGTCAATCAATATTATTATCCCGGTTGGAGCGCATCTATAACTAATGAACAAGAAGTAAAAATATTACCCACAAAATATTCTGAAAATGATGGCTTAATCCAATTTAATCTACCTCCTGGTAAATCAGAGGTGCATTTAGACTTAGAAGTAACAGCATTAGAAAGAGCGGGTCAAATTATTACATTGCTTTCTATCTTAAGCTTACTTGGTTGGCTGATCTTCTCCTATTATAAAAAGGTACCTATTGTCACAGAAGCAAGGCCAGATGAAAAAAGACATAGTTAATAATTAACTTCTAACATTTTTTGGACAAAATGACACAAACACAGCCTGTTATCGATTATCAAGTAGCCATGTCCGCGCCAACTTCTCATTTATTTGAGGTTACTTTATCTATTAAAAATTGGCAAAAAACTACCCTAGATCTCAAATTTCCTGTGTGGACACCGGGATCTTATTTAGTGCGTGAATATAGTAAACATTTACAAAACTTTCAAGCAAATACAGAAGCAAAAGAAAGCTTACCCCATACAAGAATCAGTAAAAATCACTGGCAAGTTCAAACAAAAGAACAGTCAAGAATCATAATTTCTTATAAGATTTATGCCAATGAACTGTCAGTTAGAACTAATCATCTAGATGCAACACATGGTTATTTTAACGGTGCAGCTTTATTCTTTTTTATCCCTAGTTTAGAAAAAGAATCAATTAGTTTAGAGATTATTCCACCCTGTTCTGACTGGAAAGTAAGCACAACACTAGACAAAATAGCAGGAAAAGAAAACACCTTTATAGCTAAAGATTTTGATAACTTAGTTGATAGTCCAGTAGAAATAGGAACTCAATCTATAGATAACTTTACAGTCTTAGAGTTACCTCATCAGCTAGTGGTCTGGGGAAAGGGCAATTTAGAACCCAAAAAAGTTATAGAAGATATCACTAAGATTGTTAAAACAGAGGCTAAGATTTTTGGCGGGTTACCCTATAAGCAGTATCTATTTCTACTGCATCTCTCCTCTAATAGCTATGGTGGACTAGAACATAAGGAGGGATGTTCTCTTCTCTATGCGCGCTTTGGCTTTGGGAATAGAGAACGCTACCATAACTTTATTCAGTTAGTTGCACATGAATTCTTTCACTTATGGAATGTGAAAAGAATTAGACCAAAAGAACTAGAAGATTTTGACTACGAAAAAGAAAACTATACAAATTCCCTCTGGTTTAGTGAGGGAGCAACAAGTTACTATGATATTTTAATACCTCATTGGGCAGGTCTTTATTCTCCTAAAGTTGTCTTAGAGAAACTGAGTAAAGATGTGACTCGGTTTTTAAATACTCCAGGACGCAAAGTACAGTCAGTGGCAGAATCTAGCTTTGATGCTTGGATTAAGCTATATAGAAGGGATAGTAATAGTGATAATAGTCAGATATCTTATTATCTCAAAGGAGAAATAGTCTCTTGGTGCTTAGATTTATTAATTCGTAATCATCATCAGAATAGAAAATCACTAAATGATGTAATGCGTCAACTTTGGCAAAAATTCGGACAAGCAGAAATCGGGTTTACTGAAAAAGACTTACAAGCAAGTATAGAAGCAGTAGCAGAAAAAGACCTGAGTGATTTCTTTACCCGCTACATATATGGAGTAGAGGAGATACCCTTAAACGAATATTTGGAACCCTTTGGACTATTAGTTAAACCTACCTCCCCAGAAGCGCTCCCCTACTTAGGCTTACGTGTACAATCAGAAGGGGGCAAAGAGATAATCAAATATGTAGAAATAGGTTCACCCGCTCAACTTGCTGGAATTGACCCAGAAGATGAATTATTAGCAATCAATAGACTGCGGGTCACAGCAGAACAATTAACCGAACGTATCAAAGATTACCAAGTCAATGATATCATTGAGATTAGTGTCTTTCATCAGGATGAATTGAGAAACCTCCACATCCAGTTAGGACAACCGCAAGCCAACCGCTATGAAGTAGTTCAGATTCAATCTCCATCGGATCATCAAAAACAAAACTTCTTGGGATGGATTGGATTAGGAAATAAGCAGAACATATAAACCTAGAACATGGAAGACTTTCTCCCGATAGCCTACTTTAATAATCAATTTGTGCCTTTTAAAGAGGCTAATATTTCCATTGCTACTCATGCACTACACTATGGAACAGCAGCATTTGGTGGACTAAGAGGAATAAGAGATCCCAATAACCCTAAACAGATACTTCTTTTTAGATTGGATCGCCACTGTAAAAGGTTGAGTCAAAGTGCCAAATTTTTACACTATGAACTAGATCCAGAACATCTAACTCAGTTAATCATTGACTTTGTACAGAAAAATCAACCGACTCAACCCTTCTATATTCGTCCTTTGGTCTATAGTTCTGGTTTGGGTATTGCACCTAGACTACATAAAATAGAAAAAAGCTTCTTTCTCTATGGGTTAGTGATGGGAGAATATCTCTCAGGTGATGGGGTCACTTGTCGCTTTAGTTCTTGGACACGTCAAGAAGACCGTTCCTTCCCTTTAAGAGGTAAAATCAGTGGCGCATATATTACCTCCGCTTTAGCTAAAACAGAAGCAGTAGAATCGGGCTTTGATGAAGCTATCTTACTCAATTCTCAGGGTAAAGTCTGTGAAGCAACAGGAATGAATATCTTTCTGGTGAGAAATGGTACTTTGATTACCCCTAGCTTTGATCAGGATATCTTAGAGGGAATCACCCGTGATAGCATCATAACCATCGCTAAAGACCTAGGAATACCCCACCAAGAACGCATAATCGACAAATCAGAGTTATTGATCGCCGATGAAGCTTTTCTCTGTGGGACTGCAGCCAAAATAGCACCTATCAAGAAAGTTGAAAACTATTCTCTACCTTCTAAGCGTCCCATTACCGAAAAACTCAAAGCTAAACTGATCGCTATTACAGAAAATCGAGATTCTCAGTATCAAGATTGGGTTAATCAGATTCCCATAGAGTAGGCTAGAAAAGTGTGTTAAATTTTTTTAAGTAGTGCCAATTCCTACCGAATAGCTATGAGTCAAGAAAATTTATGGGAACGCTTTCTCAAACCAGTATTTAATAATTTTTTACTGGACAAAGAGCAACTGAAAAAAAGCCAAGCAGCAATAGATTGGGAGAAAGATTGTCAAAGGCTGAGAGATCCTGCCTTAAAATACCCAGACTACTACACTAGCAAGAACTTTCATGGCATCAGTGGAGGCTATTTGAACTCTACTGCTGCAGTGACCTATGACCCAATTACGCAGTATGTCCTGCCTCCTAATGAAACCTGGGTTCGTCAAGCACTGATCAATAGTATTGAGGGCTATCCTAACAAAATTATTGACCTTGGTTGTGGGACAGGGACAACTACCCTAATGCTCAAAAAAGCCTTTCCTAACGCACAAGTAATGGGGTTAGATCTATCACCCTATATGCTAGCTATGGCACATTATAAAGCCAAAGGAGCAGGTTTAGCCATTGATTGGAGACATGGAATAGCTGAAAAGACGGGTTTAGCAGCTTCTTCTATGGATGTAGTCACAATATCTCTCCTCTTCCATGAGATCCCCTCAGTGATAGCCAAAGCTATCTTACAAGAATGTTTTCGCCTTTTGAGTCCAGGGGGACAGATATTAATTCTAGATGGTAATCAAAAGACTCTACGCCGCACAGAATGGCTAAATAGCATTTTTGAGGAACCATACATTCAAGAATATGCACAGGGTAATCTAGACGCTTGGTTAGGACTTGCTAATTTTGAAGCAGTGCGTACAGAAGAGTTATGGTGGCTACATCAAATTAGTCAAGCTAGAAAACCGCTTCCCATCACAGAACCTGTGGCGAGTTTTGCTTATGGATTGGCATAAATGGCACTTAAAGCGATTCTATTTGACTTTAATGGAGTAATCATTAATGACGAAGCAATCCATCAAAAGTTAGTAGATGATTTACTCCTAGGAGAGAATTTAGTTTCTGCCAACCGAGACTATAATAAATATTGCTTAGGTAGAGGTGATCGCGGTTTAAAAGATTTGTTGATCAGTAGAGGCCGTCTAGTTACAGAAGATTATCTAGACCGTTTAATTTTACATAAAGCTCAAGCCTATAAGCAATATGTAGAAAAATTAAGCACACTGAATACTTATCCAGGTTTGCCAGAGTTTCTAGAAGAAATTAAGGAAAGAAATTTGCATCTTGGCTTAGTTACAGGTACTTTATCTTCAGAAGCGGTTATGATCTTGGATCGGCTGGATCTCCTTGAATATTTTGATATTATTGTGGGCGAGGATGAAGTTAAAGAACCTAAACCTGATCCGGAAAGTTACCTCTTAGCTATTGCAAAATTTAATCAGTTTATCCCACTATCGCCTAGTGAATGTTTAGCTATAGAAGATACTCCACCAGGGATACAAGCAGCTAAAAAGGCAGGTATTCAAGTAGTAGGAGTCGCTAATACATACCCTTTTCACTTCATGCAGCGTCTAGCTAATTGGGCGGTTGACGAATTGCCGGAGTTAGAATTAGAAAGAATTGAAGAGATATTTCAAGCTAAAGAAAAGATAGATTAGGTCTTTGTGATTACCAATATTTTAGCCAATTTATCAAGGTAACTTCTTTAAATAGACGGTCATGGTCAATGATTAGAATTATACCAATTCTGTTTAATTTAACTACAGATATTTCTCCCCTCTCCCTCAGGGAGAGGGGGTGAGGGGGTGAGGGGTGAGGGTATTAGGTCTAATCAAAGCCTGGAAACGTTCATCTAAATTGGCTTCTACTGCATCAGCTAAACTATCTAAAAGAGTTTCCCTAGCTTGGGCATAATTGGGGATATCAGTAACGAGTGGAGATAGTCCTTTTTTAACTCTAAGATGGTTTAACCATTCTCTACGCCAAATCCCATTTTCAAAGAGTCCATGTAAATAGGAACCCCAAACAGTTTTAGTTGAATTAACTATCCCTAATGTTGTATCTTCAAAGAGGGTTTGACAGGGTTCTAAATACTTACTTACTCCTTGATGGATCTCATATCCAGTAACAATTATTCCTGCTTGAGTTGTCATAACTTCCCTCTGACGAATAATCTTTTCAGGAGTCATCTCAGTAGAAAGAGGGAGTAAATCTAAGCCAACATGATAGGGTATTGTCCCTTCTAGACACTCAGGATCGGTTACTTCTTTCCCTAACATCTGAAACCCTCCACAAATACCGAAAATAGTCCCACCCTTGGCGAAATACTCTTTAAGCTGCTGCGCCATTCCTGAGTAAAATAAGGCTGCTAGATCCTCTATAGTAGTTTTAGTACCAGGTAAAATCACTGCATCTGGAGTACCTAAGCTTTCATCAAGAGAGATATATTTTAATGAGACTGTTGTTTCAGCTTCTAGGGGATCAAAATCTGTAAAATTAGCAATACGTGGTACCCGTAAGACTTTTATTTCTATTTCTGCATCAGGTTTACTAGAACGCCTCTCTAACAAGTCTAGAGAGTCTTCTGCAGGCATTTGCAGCTTTAACCAAGGAATTACCCCAACTACTGGAATACCTGTATAATTTTCTAACCAGGTGATTCCTGAGTCTAAAAGTGATTTCTGTCCTCTAAACTTATTAATAATCACACCCTTAATTAGGGCACGTTCATCGGGATCTAAAAGTTGCAAAGTCCCTACAACATGGGCAAAAGAACCACCCCGATCAATATCTACTACTAATAGAGTAGGTGCCTTGAGATATTTAGCTACCCGCATATTAGTTAAATCTCGGTGTTTGAGATTGATTTCTGCAGGAGAACCTGCCCCCTCACAAACTAGCCAATCATATGAGTTTTTGAGACTTTCTAAAGCCGCTGTGATCGCATCCCAACCCTTACTAAAGTAATCTTCATAGTAGGCTGCTGCTGATGTTGTCCCTACTGCATAACCATTGAGGATCACCTGAGAAGTCATATCTCCCTGTGGCTTTAGCAGGATCGGATTCATTTCTATTTTAGGGGTTGTTTTGGCTGCCCAAGCCTGTACTGCCTGCGCGTGACCTATTTCCCCCCCTGTCTTAGTTACATAGGCATTGAGTGCCATATTCTGCCCTTTGAAGGGGGTTACAGAAGTTCCTTTTCGTACTAAAATTCGACAAATAGCTGCAGTCAAAAGAGACTTACCAGCGTGAGAGGTTGTCCCGACAATCATTAAAGAGGGCATTATCTATCTTAACTTGTGAGTTAGTCGTCACTATCTTGAAGACTCTATGATAGTCTAGTTAAAATTACCAGCTAAAAAACAATCTGCATTGGTATCATCTGCATCATAGTAAGTCCATGACGTTGATATAATTTGTGGGCTACTAAATTACTACGATCTGTTAATAGTGTTACCCGCTTACAACCCTCGGATTGAGCAAAATCTAGGGCATATTGTAGCATCAGTGAACCTTTTCCACTCCCTCGATAGGTGGGATGAATAATCACATCCTCTAATATAGCTACACGACCCCCTAGAGCGGTGCTAATGGTATAGAGTAGATTGACCATTCCCATTACTACATCATCCCTACGCAGTACCAGAATATGACCAATTTCTGGGGCATTAATTATCTGTTCTAGTCCTTGACTTTGTAAGATCAAATCAGGTTTGAACTCTGTTTCTTGGGTAAAGAGAAATTCTAGTAAAATACAAAGTTGTGGAATGTCAGCAGAAGTAGCTAAAGAAATAGATTCACTCATTATCTTGATCGTGTTTTGGCTAGTTTAGATCTTACTTCCCTGTCCAGCTTTACATTCACTATAACTCGAAATGAGTAATCATCAATTAAGACGTGCTGGTGAAAGAATAACTTGAATTTTTTTTTCTTGGTACTTAGCAGAGAATTGATTGAGTTGTTCTGTTTTGTCAGGTTCATCTAGATTCAGTAACCCATCAAAGCCAAAGAAAGCAAGTTGGTAAATGGTCTTGTTGATAAAATCCCCTTCAAAATAACCACCATGAGTATCTATTTTGTGAA
>CASBQB010000397.1 GCA_949127655.1 Chroococcales cyanobacterium PMM_0086
TCTTGGTCTAGCTTTTATTCAGGGATATTCTTGAGTTTACTTCCTCTATTTCTGGTTATTTGGCATTCATCATGACAGAACAATTACAAGCAGAACAAGCAGCACCAAATTTTATAGCACTAGATAATACTAACAAGAAGGTCTCTTTAGGGGATTTTACCTCTCATTGGTTAGTCTTATACTTTTATCCCAAAGATGATACACCAGGCTGCACAATAGAAGCAATTGATTTCACCCGTTATTTAAAAGAATTTACAGACCTTGGTGTTAAAATAGTGGGGGTTAGTCCTGACTCAGTAGAGTCCCATTGTCAATTTATTGATAAGCATAGTTTAGGCATAACTCTATTGAGTGATCCTGAACATCATCTAGCTGAAAGCTATGCCGCTTGGGGTTTAAAGAACTTTATGGGTAAAGAATCTTACGGCATTATCCGCTCCACTTTTGTAATTGATCCAATGGGCAAAATAGCCAAAGCTTGGTATAGTGTCAAAGCACAAGATCATGCTGAAGCTGTTTTAAAATATCTGAAAACTTTAGTAAGTAAATAAACTAAAAAAGTTAGAAAATAAGAACCAAATGTAAGATATTTGGTTCTTATCTTCTGTTAAATCACTTTAAAAGCACGGAAGCTTAAAAATATTCCAACAGCAACCACCGTAAAGCCTAAAAGAAAACTAACATAACCAATCGCTGCAGTAGCCATTGACGTTTCTCCCGATTAAATGAAAAGATTACTGAACATTTTACCCTACTAGCGATGCAGACTACTATTACAGTCCCTCTTCCTAACAGCCCTTATCAAGTTGAGATTTCTCCTGGAGGTTTAAACAAATTAGGAGAAAGTTTATTACCCCTTAAACTAGGTAAAAAAGTTTTACTAGTTTCTAGCCCAGAAATTTTCGCTCATTATGGAGAAATAGCCGTTAAATCACTACAAAAGGCTAACTTTGAAGTTATTCCCCATTTAATCCCAGCAGGAGAAAGTTACAAAACCCTAGAGTCTATCTCTAGTCTCTATGATACTGCTCTTGAACACTATCTAGAAAGGTCTTCTACCCTACTTGCTTTAGGTGGAGGAGTTATAGGAGATATGACGGGTTTTGCTGCTGCTACTTGGCTGAGAGGAATTAACTTCATACAGGTTCCGACCACTCTTTTAGCAATGGTGGATGCTTCTATAGGGGGTAAAACAGGGGTTAATCATCCTAAAGGAAAAAACCTAATCGGGTCTTTTTATCAACCCCGTTTAGTCTTAATTGATCCTCTAGTCTTAAAAACACTCCCAGTCCGTGAATTTCGCGCGGGGATGGCAGAAGTTATTAAGTATGGGATAATTTGGGATGCTGAATTGTTTGAACGCCTAGAACAAGCTACAGCTATAGATGACTTTGCTACTTGTTCCCCTGAACTCTTACAATTTATTTTGACTCGTTCCTGTCAAGCTAAGGTAGATGTAGTCAGTCAAGATGAGAAAGAAGCAGGAATTAGAGCTATTTTAAACTATGGTCATACAATAGGTCATGCGGTAGAGAGTTTAACTGGTTATACTCTACTTAATCATGGAGAAGCAGTAGCTATCGGAATGATAGCTGCAGGAAGATTAGCCAGTCAATTAAGCCTCTGGAGTTTAGCAGAAGAAGCACTACAAAAGCTGCTCATTGAGAAAGCAGGACTACCTACAGCAATACCCTCTCAACTAAATCTAAAAGATATCCTAGAAGCACTCAAAAGTGATAAGAAAGTCAAAGCAGGTAAAATACGCTTCATCTTACCTAAACAAATAGGTGAAGTAATCATCACTGACCAAGTTTCAGCTGAGATGATTCTTTCTAGTTTACAGAAATAGTCCAGGTTAAGGCTATTTTACAGAATAGCCTTAACCCTTTCATTCAATTAATTCCGAGATTGCTTCCGTTTCGCTACTAAAGCAGAGAATCCTAATACTACTAAACCTACTTCTATTCCAGGTTCAGGAACAGTTGCAAATTGATTACGCGCAGCAACTCCAGTGTTAGGAAAGTCACTAAACAAACCATCAACCCCTAATTCAAAGAACTGTTTATATTCCAGTTTAGGATCGTTGTGATAATCGGCTGCTAAATAGCGACTTTCATTACGAAAAGTATATGGATGTACTAATAAACCTGCATGATGAGCATCACTAACCAAGGAAGTAGGCGGAAGTAAAGTTCTGTCAGCATCGTTGACTAAACCATCCCCATTAACATCATCCGCTACTCCATTGTTATCTGCATCAACAGATAGTACAGAAACAATCATACGTTTCCAGGGACCGATTCCATCAGCATAGGTAGCAATTTCCGCTAATCCTGTAGGAGTACGCAAATCTCCGTAGGTGCGAGGGTCGTTACTAACAACAAAATCATAGGGTTTGGTTTCGATTAAAGTACCATCAAGAGCGACATCTGTTGCATCTAAAAGTTGAACTAAAGGCACGTCAATCTTAGTATTCAGGTATTGTAAATTAGTAACTTCAAAGGACTGAATAAATACTCTACTGGGGTCAGTAAAGTTATTGTCTGTTAACCTTTGTACAAGATTATCTTCTAAAGCAAGACCAACGGATTGATGATAGGTAGGGTGTTTAGTTTCAGGATAGATGCCAATTTTTTTCCCTGTATTTGTTTCTTCTTGCTTGACTAAATTAATAATTTCTTCAAGGGTCGGAATTTCCAACTGACCATCAAAAGAATGATCCCTAAAAGGTAAACGTTCTTTAGCTCGCAAAGTTTTAATTTCTGCTAAGGTAAAGTCATCACTAAACCAACCGCTTTCCGCCGCACCATCAATCATTTTTGTGGTAAAGAGCGAGGCAAATTCGGGATGATCAGCGACATTAGTAGTGTCCTTAATGTTGACCTCATGACGAGCAATTAAATACCCATCTTTGGTAGAAACGAGATCTGGTTCAATAAAATCAGCCCCCAGATCCATTGCTAATTGATAGCTAGCTAATGTATGTTCAGGACGATACCCACTTGCTCCCCTATGTCCGATAACAATGGGTATTTGACCATTTAAGGTATTAAGAGATGAAGCCAATAATTTATCGCTTGGCATAAGGGTTAAAACAACTGAGCCTAGTAATAACAATCCAGAATGACGAAACATGGTTTATCTTCCTTGGTAATAAATTTCAGTGAGTTAAAATTGAGGAAAAATATTCCTCACCTCAAATCTTACTAGATCATCGTAAAAGTTGCTACTTGCTTCTAGCTAAGCAAGTAGTATTATTAGAAAATGTAAAGGGCTGTAACCCCTATTTTGTAAGTCTTTTAACCCCTGTATCTCCCTAGAGAGAATAGTTCAAAATCTTTTTAACTGTTTGGATTTGTCCATTACTAAAACCAGCTTTTACTAAGTGTTCTAAATAACTAAGATCTCGATAACTACTATCTAAAACAATCGCCTGACGGTAATACTCTTTAGAGTGTTTAAGATTACCTTGATCCCAGAAAATAACCGCTAAAGCTACTAGGGGATGGGGGTTATTTGGTTCAAGCTTAGTGGCTTTTTTCCCTTCGATGATAGCCTGTTCATATCGCCCTAAACGATGGTATGCTAAAGACAGATTATAGTAAGCAATCTCATTATCTTTTTTTAATTTGGCTGCTTTTTGATGCGTCTCTACAGCCTTAGATAAATCTCCCATCACTAAATAGACTATCCCAAGTGCATTAAAACCAAATACATTGTCCCGATGCTCTTGAGTTACTTGTTCTAAAACTTTTCTGGCTTCAATATCTCTAGAAGCTAAATGTAATGCCCAGCCAAGATTTACTTTACCTATCGCATTCTCTGGATCTAAATCGACTGATTTTTGCATCGCTTTTATAGCTTCGCTTAAACGTTTCTGCTTTTGGTAGTCTAAACCTAATAAACGGTATTTGGCAGCTTCTTGAGGCTTTCTAGGTGCCTTAGCAACCACTGTTGAAGGGCTTTTATTAACAGGGATGATAACAGGTGCAGTTGTTTGACATCCTGTTAGTAAGATAAGTAGCCAATAAATACCCTTCAAGACACTATACTTATAATTAAGAACATACGGTTTTCACTACTTTAGAGTGAACCTTTCCGAAGTTGTCAGGGTCTAAAAGAGTAAGTTAGTATGTAAGTAATCTACAAAAGCCAACTAAATCCCTTTCTTGGCTGACAATCGGTGCAATGAGAATAATAAAACCGAATGAAATCTGGGAATACTGAAGATACCGACTTTCTAGTGAACAAAGGAGTCAAAGCTGTACAAATGCCTACCGCCAAAGCAAACGAAACCCGTAAGCAGCCTATTTTTACGGCGGATATGGTTCGTACCTATCTGCACGAGATTGGGCGCGTCCCACTGCTGACCCATGAGCAAGAAATAATCTATGGGAAGCAAGTACAGAAGATGATGAACTTGTTAGACGGAAAAGAACAGATAGTTGAAAAAATCGGGCACGAGCCTAGTCTAGCAGAATGGGCAGACTTTTTGCAAGTAACTGAAAAAGAAATTAAGCAAGTTATGCAGCAAGGGGACAGAGCAAAAAGACGCATGATTGAAGCTAACTTGCGTCTAGTTGTCGCCATAGCCAAAAAATATCAAAAGCGGAACATGGAATTTCTGGATTTAATCCAAGAAGGTAGTTTAGGATTAGAAAGAGGCGTAGAAAAATTTGATCCCACCAAAGGGTACAAATTTTCAACCTATGCTTACTGGTGGATACGTCAAGCAATCACCCGTGCTATAGCACAACAAGGCAGAACGATCAGATTACCCATTCACATCACCGAAAAGCTCAATAAGATTAAAAAGACTCAAAGAGAGCTTTCACAGCAACTAGGGCGCAGTGCAACCCCCTTAGAAGTAGCAAAAGCCTTAGACCTAGAGCCTGCCCAAATTAGGGAATTTTTAAGTCTATCACGTCAGCCAATATCACTAGATGTAAGAGTAGGGGACAATCAAGATACAGAATTATCCGAACTACTAGAGGATAAAAATATCTCCCCTGATGATCACATTACCTCAGAACTACTACGTCAAGATCTGCAAAATCTTTTAGCAGAATTGACCCCACAACAAAAAGAAGTAATCTCCTTACGCTACGGACTAGAAGACGGGAAAGAGCTATCTTTAGCGAAGATTGGTCAAAGACTGAGTATCTCTAGAGAGAGAGTACGTCAACTAGAGCATCAAGCCTTAGCTCATCTGCGCAGAAGAAAGTCTAATGTTCGGGACTATTTAGCAAGTTAGGAAAATATTAGGGGGAAAAATCCCCCTACTTTAAATTTTAGATAGCGGTTGTTGTTAGATGTTCAACCCAAAAATAATTAGTGTAGGATTAGCTTTAATAAGTTGGTTTTTTTTAGCAACCTTTGAACTAGCAAGTGCCGTCCCTTCCCTTGTTAAGAACGGAACATACTTATATGGGCAGTCCTCTAAACCATCTCAAATAGGTAAGGATTATCTTATTCTTAAGGTAAAAGATGGTCAGGTCGGTGGAGCAGTTTATCGTCCTCAATCAGAATTTTACTGCTTTACAGGTCAGGTTCAAGGAGAACAGCTCAAACTCTCTTTTATTGACCCCTCAAGTGGAGCAATATATAAACATGAAATAGGTATCAGATATTTTAATCAGCCCATTGCCTCTGAAAAGCTCCCCTTGAGCAAACTATCCCTAGATGGGTTTGAACCTCTAGAAAAATTGGGTGAAATAGATCACCAGATACTTAATGCTTGTTTAGATAATGTAAATTGATTGTAACAAAATAAGTTTTCTAGGTGATTACAAAACTTGACAAGCAACTTATAATAAATGTGATGCCATAGGCATCGAACTTCTTGTACTAGTTAACTCAAAGGCTTCACCAATGATTAAAAATAGATTAATTTCAACATCAACTATATTGGGAGTGTCTTTACTAGGAATAGTTAGCACTAACCAATATGCTCAAGCGACTAATCTAGTAGTCCCTGCTTGTACCAGGACAACAACGGTTAATGGTACTGGTACTCTATCAGTCAATATCTACACAGATTCTGATAGTGTCTGTTCCCCTCCAGCTACTTGGACTCCTCAATTATTCGCTTGGGAAGGACGCGCAGGAGCCGGACGTGCCGGATTATCATTAGCAGATGATTACACCTTTGCTATAGGTGATAATGGCGCACAACTCAATACTAACGGCTCACAACCTACATCAATCAGAAGACCTTGGACAGTCCCAGACAACGGTGCGCCCTTAAACTGGGTTGTTGATTACAATGCGGCTACGAAAATAGCAACTTTTAATATAACTGGTCAGTCTGTAAATTACACATCTACTACTGATTTGGGCGTGACCACCCCTTTTAATGGCTTCTCTGTAGCAACTAAAGTTTTAGGACCTGATGGGAAAATTGTTTCAGGTACAAATGCGCAGCTAGTTGTAGATAGAGTGGTTGCAGGAGCAGAGTTTGTTCCAATAGGACTACTCAATCCACTTCCTGCTACACTCAATGCTGATAATGACAATAGTACGCTTACGCCTTATTTGAATGAAATTTTATTAGCTACCGTTGATGGTCGGGCGATAACAAGAGTAGAAGGAAGACTATCCTTGATTTGGCCGGGCAGCAATAATCCCTATCTTACAGCAGCTAGAGGCCGTGTTGGGTTCACCTTTAAAGCCTTTGATCCACCAGTCGCAGCAGCAGCTACAGTACCTGAGCCTTCAAGTATTTTAGGCTTAGGAAGTATAGCAGCACTAGCTTTTGGTGCTTCCTTAAAACGAAAACTAGCCAAAAAGTAGATCATCTTTTAATAGTGAACAACTGACCAAAAACAACCAATCACTGTTCACTTACCATCAATGATCCCGATACTCCTACAAAATCCAGATAAATTAGAAATTCGTCTCCGTGAGATTCCGGCTGAACCCGGAATCTATTTTATGCGCGATAATCGAGGGGAAATACTCTATATTGGTAAATCCAAAAAATTGCGGACAAGGGTCAGATCCTATTTCCAGGATACACACCTTTTAAGTGGGCGGATTAGCTTGATGGTGCAGCAAGTAGCTGATATTGAGTTTATCGTCACCGATACAGAAGCAGAAGCACTTGCTTTAGAAGCCAATTTAATCAAGCAAAATCAACCCCATTTTAATGTTCTCCTCAAAGATGATAAAAGATATCCCTATGTCTGTATTACTTGGTCTGAAGACTATCCCCGCATCTTCATCACCCGTAAACGTCGTCTAAATAATGTCAAAGATCGCTACTATGGACCCTATGTAGATAGTCATCTTCTGCGTCAAACCCTACAGTGGATACAGAGGATTTTTCCCCTGCGGCAGCGTCCCCGTCCACTTTTTAAAGATCGTCCCTGTCTTAACTATGATATCGGTCGTTGTCCTGGAGTCTGCCAGTCTTTAATCTCTCCACAAGACTATCAAAAGACCTTACAGAAAATAGCTATGGTCTTTCAGGGTCGAACTGAAGAACTGGTTAATCGTCTGGAGAGCCAGATGAATCAATTAGCAGGTGAACTTAATTTTGAACAAGCAGGTGTATTAAGAGATCAAATTAAAGGACTACAGTCTTTAACCAGTAATCAAAAGGTCACCCTAGCTGATGAAACTATCTCTAGAGATGCCATAGCACTAGCTATGGACAATAATTATTATGCTATACAACTCTTTCAAATTCGTGCAGGCAGGTTAGTAGGTAGATTGGGCTTTTTTGCTGAAAGAGAGACTGGAAAACCCTCAGAAGTCCTGCAAAAGGTCTTAGAGGAGCATTATTTACAGGTTGAAGATGTAGAAATACCCAATGAGATTCTAGTTCAAGATGAACTGCCTGAACCTGAAATATTACTAGAATGGTTAACAGAACGCAAAGGAAAAAGAGTCACACTGACAATACCCCAGCGCCAAAGCAAAGCAGAATTATTAGAAATGGTACAGCGTAACGCCGAATATGAGCTAGAACGCACACAACGTCAAGCGGAGCGCAGTTTACAATCACTTGAAGACCTAAGCGACCTCCTCAACTTACCGAAAGTTCCCAAACGTCTAGAGGGATATGATATCTCTCACATTCAGGGTTCTGATGCGGTTGCTTCTCAGGTGGTCTTTATTGATGGAGTGAGTTCTCCGCAAGATTATCGTCACTATCTGATTAAAAACCCCAATGTTCGCGCTGGACATTCTGATGATTTTGCCTCTTTAGCAGAAGTGATCACTAGACGTTTTAGAAATACTAGAGAACCAACACAAGCAGACTTTCCCGATCTGATTATGATTGATGGAGGTAAAGGACAACTCTCATCTGTTGTTAAAGTATTAGAGGAGATGAATATCTTGCAACATCTGAGCGTCATTAGTCTAGCTAAACAGAGAGAGGAGGTCTTTCTTCCTGGAGAGTCAGAACCTCTTCCTAGTGACCCAGAACAACCAGGTTTACAACTATTAAGACGCTTAAGGGATGAAGCACACCGTTTTGCGGTCACCTTTCATCGTCAGCAACGTCTCAAAAAGAGCCGCAGATCTTATCTTGATGAGATTCCGGGTCTAGGTTTTGAACGACAAAAGCAACTATTAGCCCATTTTCATTCTATTGACTATATTAGAGAGGCCTCTATTGAGCAGTTAAAAGCTGTTTCAGGTATTGGTCCACAACTTGCACGAGATATTTATCTTTATTTTCATAATACTTCTTCGTGAGTAGAAAAAAGGGATCATTTTTTATCCTTGATGTTTTTTTTGCTAGATTAGGATTAAGCGCTATTCTGAGGCTATTATGTGTATCTGTATTAATTGTCACTATGTAGATCACTGCTATACCTATCATGCGGTAGAAACACAACATCAACAACTTCATTTAACAGATAACCCTGACTTTGAACCCCTTGAACCTAGTATTAATGTCAATATTCGGACTAATCAAGAGTATATTGAGATGGAGTGGGACGTTGTTGGTTGTCTGAGTTTCCAACAAGAGAGTGGAAAATGGGCTAAGTTACGTCCGGGTGAACCTCTTCCTACTTAACAAACTTTCACAAACTCTCCTCAAAGTTATACAATAAAACTGTAAAGCTTTGTAAAGATGAGATCTCTGTGGAACTCCTCTCAATTGAAAGGATTCAGGATTTAGCGATTGAATACGGTTACTGGGCAATCTTCTTCGGTATTGCCCTAGAGAATATGGGTATCCCTCTACCAGGTGAAACTATAACTATTGTGGGTGGTTTCTTAGCTGGAAATGGAGAATTAAGTTATCCCATAGTATTAATAACAGCCATCAGTGGGGCAGTCTTGGGGGATAATGTGGGTTATTGGATTGGGAAAAGGGGCGGTTGGCCTTTACTAGTGCGTATCGGTACTTTCTTCAAAATTCAGGAATCAGAACTAGAAAAAGCCCGCCTTAAGTTTAGTAAGAATGCGCCTCAAGCTGTCTTTTTTGGTAGGTTTATCACCCTGTTAAGAATCTTTGCCGGACCCTTGGCAGGTATTGCCCAAATGCCTTATCGTCAATTTCTCTTATGTAACTTTGCTGGTGCCTCTGTTTGGGCGCTGATCATGGTTTCTTTGGCTTTTGTTCTTGGAAAATTAGTATCTCTAGAAACATTAATTCAGGGCTTCACCAAGTTTGGTCTTTTCGGTCTTCTCGTGGCAATGGCTTGGATTTTAATACCCATGCTCTACAAAAGATATAAGAATAGTATGTCAAGTTAAATATAATATAGTTATAGGGGGGTAATTCCCCCTTAACTAATTTTAACTATCCAACTTGGCAAACCTTGTCTCTTCCTCATCAGTCAACTGATCTGGTAGTCCTTTAATTTGCTTGTAGATCTTGAGATATTCTACTGCTGATTTAGACCAGCTAAAATTATGTCTCATTGCGCGTTGTTGCAAGAGAGCCCACTCTGACTTATAACGATAACTTTCCCAAGCCCTGACTAGACAAGTATAGAGGTCTAAAGGCTCATAGCGATCAAAAGAAAAACCTGTTCCAGTTTCATTGACAGGATCATAAAAAGACACAGTGTCCACTAGTCCACCTGTGTTGCGCACCAGAGGTATGCAACCATAACGCATTGCTAAAAGTTGACTAATTCCGCAGGGTTCAAAACGGGAAGGCATTAACAATACATCAGAGCCTGCATAAATACGCCTTGAGAGACCATCATTATAGAGAAGCTGTACAGACATCCTGCCTGGAAAACGAGAAGCAATCTGCCACAATTCAGTCTCATAATATCTATCACCCGTTCCTAGTACAACAAACTGAGCATCGGTATAGGAAAGAAAGCGATCTAAGATTTGAAGGAGTAAGTCAAGACCCTTTTGTTCTACTAGACGAGTGACCATAGAGATTAATAGAGCACCCTTATTAACTGGTAAACCCATTTCTTCCTGCATGGCAGTCTTATTGATAATGCGTTTTTCTATGGTTTCTGGTGTAAAGGTTTGTGCTAAAAAGCGGTCATTAGAAGGATCATAAAGCTCATTATCAATACCATTTAAAATCCCGACTAGATTACCACTGATAAAAGAAAGTAACCCTTCTAACTTTTCCCCATAGGTAGGAGTTTGAATTTGTCTAGCATAGGTCGGGGAAACAGTAGTCACTCGGTTGGCAAATTGAACGGCAGCAGCCAGAACAGTATCTCCTTGCATATACCAAGGACACCAGGTAACCCTCTCTAAAAAGCCTCGCCAAGGTCCTTGATAAGCCAGATTATGAATAGTAAAGACCGTGGCAATATCAGGAGATTGGTGCATCCATACGGGAATCATCCCTGTATGCCAATCATGGCAATGAATAACATCAGGTTTCCAATGATTCCAAGCAAATTCAGCCGCCCCATTCGAGAAAAAAGTAAAACGCCATCCCTCGTCTTCTCCACCATAGACCCTTCTGGGATCGAAAGCAGGATGTCCAAAGAGATATAAAGGAACTTCAGTACCAGGCAAAATAGTTTCATAAACAGCGAATCTTTGAAACATGGCATATCCCCACCAAATAGGATCAGAGGGAACTTCCATTTTGTCCGACAGGAAGCCATAATAGGGGAGAAAAATACGGACATCATGCCCTAATTGACGTAAAACCTTGGGCAGCGCACCCACTACATCCCCGAGTCCACCTACTTTAGCTAAAGGGGCAACTTCTGCAGAAACAAATAAAATACGCATATTTATTGAAACATTTCTAAGTATCTTGGTGATTGATGATCAACGATTTTCGTAACCTTTAGCTAGTAAACGTTACAAGGTATTCTCAATAAGCTTAGGCGTTAGTTTAAGTGACACTTGGTTTTTAAGTACCAAGGTTAACCTTTTTTTGACCCGGACTAACACCTAATTATATGTATTTTTGGCTTCATTATGGTCTTATTAATCTTTATCTCTAGATGACAATTTTGTCGATAATCTACAGGGAACCCCTTATATGAAATCTACTCCTTTAGTCTGAACACAAAATATCTCAACAAAACCTAACATTACTGAATAAAAATGGTATACTCAAAGGCTAGCCAACCACCATCACTAAGGGCTTAGAAATCACCAAAGTATTGATAGACAAGGGTTACAAGATCAGTTCAGATTAAAAGCCAAGGAAAAGTCAGTAGCTTGGGGATGGATTATATTGGAGATTGGTCATTCTCGCGTTAGGATCAATCTTAAGATCAGCAGTCTTTTTTATTTGAGAACTATGCCTAGAACACAACGTAATGACAATTTCATCGATAAAACTTTTACAGTTATGGCTGATCTGATTCTGAAGATCCTGCCAACCAATAGAAAGTCTAAAGAGGCTTTTGTCTATTATCGGGACGGTCTGTCTGCCCAAGCAGAGGGAGAATATGCAGAAGCCTTAGAAAACTACCAAGAAGCACTAACGCTAGAAGAAGATGTCATGGATCGCAGTTATATTCTTTATAATATGGGCATTATTCATGCTAGCAATGGAGATCAGGATAAGGCTCTTGGTTACTATAATCAAGCTGTAGAATTCAATCCTCGTTTTCCTTCTGCTTTAAATAATATCGCTGTAATCTATCAATATCAAGGTGAAAGAGCCAAAGAAAACGGTCAAGAACAAGAAGCAGAAGCCCTCTTTGATAAAGCTGCTGAATATTGGAAGCAGGCTATTCGTTTAGCTCCTAACAATTACATTGAGGCGCAAAACTGGCTTAAAATTACAGGACGCTCAGAAATGGATATCTTTTTTTAAAATGATTATTGATTCTCAACAAGTACGTAAAGTTGCTAAATTAGCCCGTTTAGAAGTAACACCCGCAGAGGAAGAACAGTTAGCAACTCAACTTAATAGTATTCTAGAATATTTTGAGCAGTTGAGTGAGCTAGATACTGACTCAGTGCTTCCCACAACCCGTGCTATAGAACTCAGTAATGTCACCCGTGTTGATCACCAACAGGTCTATACTGAGCGAGATGCTCTCTTAGAACAAGCACCACGCTCAGAAGGTGACTTCTTTCGGGTACCTCAAATTTTAGCCACAGACGAATCTACTGATTAAATCTTTGTAGTCAAACGCGTTCAATAACTGTTGTTAACCCTGTCTCCCCATTGTTTTAAAAGCTTGATACATTTCTGGGAGACGCTTGTAAATGGCAGAGACTTTTAAATACAATTTATTTGGTACCGCAGGACTACCCGACATGACTTGACCTGCCTCAATATCATTATGGACACCACTTTGTGCTGAGACAATCGCTCCATCACCTATTTTAGCTTGATTGGCTATACCCACTTGTCCGGCTAAAATTACCCTATTACCTACCTTAACACCGCCTGCTAGACCAACTTGAGCAGCCAAGGCGCAGTTTTCACCTACTGTGCAACCATGCGCAATATGGACTAAGTTATCTAACTTTGTCTGACGCTTAATGCGGGTTTCCCCTACAGCAGGACGGTCTATAGTGCTGTTACAACCTACTTCAACCCCATCTTCTAAGATAGTTAAGCCAGACTGCTCCATCTTATACCAGCCTTGAGCGGTAGGAACGAAGCCAAAGCCTTCTGAACCAATCACCGCGCCCGCGTGAATGACACAGCCTGCCCCTAAAATACTCCTTTCATGTAGTGTACAATTCGCATGAAGTACAGTTCCCTCACCCACACTTACGCCTGGATAAATGACAACGTTAGGATGAATGCAAACATAGTCACCTATTTTGACATCAGAATTGATGACTACATGAGCACCGATAGAGACATCTTTTCCTAAAGTAACATCAGCAGCAATGACGGCTGTGGGATGGATGCCAGGACTAGGACGAAAGGGCTGATAGAATAAACTAATGGTTTGAGCAAAGAGTAACCGAGGATCACTAGTAGCTAACCAAGCAATGCCCCGCGAGGTTGCTTCTTGTTGTAATAACTTATCTAAAGGTAAAATAAGGGCGCTAGCCGCAGTTTTAGCTAGCATAGGAGCAAATTTGACCCCTTCTAGATAGGTGATTGTTCCTGGGATGGCCTCTTCAAGTGGAGCAACATTAAATAGATCAGGATTACACTCAGGTAATGTAGAGATACTGTGAGAAACAACCCCAGATGCTAGCTTTTCGAGAATTTCTGTAAACTTCATAAGACTGAAAACATCTACTGCTGATGCTAACATAATACTAGTTTTTACTCTCAAGAATGAATAACCCACGCAATGCTTAGACTAATCACTGACTTTGACGGTCCTTTGATGGATATATCAGGGCGTTATTATCATGTCTATCAACTCTGTTTAGAAAAAGCTCAACAGCCTAAACAGAAAATTCATTTACTCTCTAAGTCCGATTTTTGGGAGTTAAAAAGAGATCGCGTGTCTGAAGAGGAAATTGGCAGAATTTCTGGACTTGAAGCTGAACAAGCTCAAGCTTTCGCTAAATTACGCAGAGAGATAGTTCATGATCTGAGTTATTTTATCTATGATCAGATTATTCCAGGCTCATTAGAAGCTCTCTGGAAGGCTCAAAAGATGGGTTATGAATTAGTAGTAATGACTATGCGTCGCCGTAGGGAATTAGAAGCAGCCTTTCAAGAACATCATCTAGAGCGCTTTTTCCCCCTTGAACGCTGTTACTGTCTCAGTAATGACTCTATCAAAACTACTGACATTCAAGATAAGCCTAAACTGATGGATAAGGCACAAAAAGAATTACCTCCTGTTGAAGATACTTGGATGGTTGGGGATACAGAGGCAGATATTGCTGCAGCCAAAAAACATGATATCAAGGTGATTGGTGTTCTCTCTGGTATTCGATCTAGACAACAATTAGAAAAGTATCAACCTGATTATCTTGTTGCTAATCTTGCTGAAGCTGTTGATTTGATTAGTAATCTTGTCTAACCACCTTGGAGCATGACATACTTTAAGAGTGTTTTAATCATAATTTCTTGTCGTACTGGTTTAACAAGACATTCTGTGGCTCCTGCCATTTTAGCCCGCACTCTGCTGATCAAGCTATCTTCTTCAATAAAAATGATCATAGGAGTAGTTTTAAAAACAGACATTTTTCTCATTACTTCGCACAATCGATAACTATTGGTTGCAGATATTTTTGTATCAAGTAAAATCAGAGCGGGTCTCTTGTCTACAAGAAAAGGAATCGCTTTAATCGGATCTTGTATACCCACAAATTTACAGCCAGCTTTTTCTACTAATTGATCTAGTGGTTGTCTAGTCCCAAAGCTATCATCGATACAAGCTACTAATGGTAATAACTGCGCTTTTGTCTGCGTCTGAATTTTTATGTTTTTGCTTTCTGGAACTGGCCAATCTTCTACTTCTACCATTTCCATAATACCTGAGCGCAGATAAGGTAAGAGAGAAATAGTTAAATCAATAACTGGTTTTTTGATTTTTACAGATAATTCTCGAAGAGTTAATTGAGAATTAAAAAGTTGAACCATTTTCTGATAGTCCTGAGATGGCATACTGCTAGCTAGTTCTTCCACCCTTCTGATGATTGGTCTTTTTTCTGGATCAAGATCAGCTATACCTTTTTCTTGCCACTTCCTCCACTCTTCTCTACTTTGGTTTATATATTGCTCTAAAGAAGTTGAGAGCCATTTGTGAGAAAAAGAATTCTCTTCCTGTTTAATTTTCGGTTTACTAATCTTCATTCTATGCAGATCCCCAAAGACTTCTTTAATTAGTCCATTAATAATCCCAATTACCTGTTCTCTCTTGATTTTTCCTTCAAGGTGCCAGTTAGATAATAGTTCGTATTCCCAACATATTTTAAATTCTTTTTGTTTCTTCCATAAATTATCTTCTCTTAAAGAAATTTGGGGCAAAGATGCTTTAACGTGTCTTATCCAGCGTCTGACTGGATGTTTACCCCCTGTTGCATATACTAAACGCCCTAAATAAAAATATATTTTCCAGTTTGTTCCTATAGTATCGTTTAATTCTATTGTTCCAGAAAACATTTCTGTTTGTAATTCTAGTAAAATATACCAAAACTCATTGATGGAAATATGCCTCTCTAAACTTGCTTGGATCATTTAATTTTACTTCTCCAGAACTAATTATGTATCTTGAAAGATTATGATTTTTTTCTAAAAGCCAGCACTAAGTATAAGTAATATTTTATCGATTGCACTTTTAAAAAAACATCACGATCTGCTTTTACTTAAACTCTGACTGTTTCCCTAGTATAAGTAATTTCACTTAGTATATTATATAGATGTCGCTACGTCAATGTTAAACATCTTCATTAATTTTAATATTTTCTTAACATATTTAATAGTACACATTATTTAGTGCCGGATTAAAGCCAGAACAATCTCTGTTAGGATTAAGATGATGATCATCCATTCTAGAGAGTTAGCGCGTTCTGCATCTGCTTCATCATGTAACATACTATAAGTTTCTCGTAATAAAGCTAACTTGTGCTCTACACCAGCACGCCACATATTAACTCTGAGAACATTTAAAATAGCAGTATAAAAGCGGTTCCAATACACATCATCTGCTACTTTAAGGGCATTATCCACCCGTTCAGTGACTTCAGTAAATTCAGCAATTAGGTACTGTACTTCGTGCAACAGTCTGCTGTAGCGATGTACTAAAGGTAAAGAGAAGCGAGACTGTTCTTTAGGTAATTGACGGGACATTTTCGGTAACTGAGCATCTAGAGACTGATCATAAGAACGCATCAGTAAAAGTTCCACATTAGCAAATTCAATCAAGGCTATTGCTGTAGCTGCAGCTAAGGGATCTGGTTCAATTAAAATCGCCCCATTCCAGCTAAAAAGGGCTAAATCATCATGGTAATAGCTCATTTGTGCTAAAAGTTGAGAAGCAGATGGACTCAAAGCACTCTTTTCTCCTAGTAAGGCCGCCCAGATCAGAGGATTTTTGCTCAAGTCTTCTAAATTATTTTCTCCTGCTAACTTTTCCACGACTACTATACTGTAATCTTCCATAATTGCTGGACGATTAGGTTTATAAATAGCAGGTTTTAAGACAGTTTCTAGTTCTTCCAAGCTGCACAAAAAGTCTTTTTGAAGTTCATCTGGTAAATCGTGTACTGCTGCCATTAGTTGAGAGATGGTCAACCAGTTTGTCGGTTGAGGAAGAGAGAGTTTAAGAGTTAGGGCTATTGCTCCTAAATCGTATATACTTACTGTGAGGACTCCTGTTAAAGAAAGACCAGCTAAGGTTAGATTTTTTTTACCCAGGGAAATCTGCACGGGGGGTTGAGCAATTTGAATGCTTTCAGCTTGTCTGACGTGAACAGACATCTGTTTGCGTTCGGTGGGCTTAGTAATACAACTAGAAACGATTGTTAGATTAATTTGATCGCCAATTTCGTAAAGCTGACAGAGAGTTAGACTACCTTTCTCAATATCAGGTAAAGATATATTCTCAACAGTCATAATTATCGAGCATTAATAGCTTTAATTATAGCCTGTTTTAGTTGTATCAAAGCTAATATTTTTTCAGAATATCTTAAAATCATAATTTAGACTTATTGTAGAAGTTATATATTAATTATGGAGCAATACTACAAAATACTTGAACTCAAATATCATGCTTCCCCAGAAAAGGCAAAAATTAACTATAAACTAGGAGCCTCATATTATATGGATGCTAAACAAATATTAATTACTTCCGAAGAAAAGCTTCGTTTCATTACTTACAACATGGATTTATTAATACCAGGATTTTTTTGGGGGGTGTCCTTATTTTACTATTCAAATTGCTGGAGGACTACCTGATGATGAGCCTTACAAACACCCTGGAATGATTAATAGTTTGATAGGGATAGCTGTAGTATTACCAAACTATAAAATATTTACAACATATCACAGTAGCTAAGCTGTTAAGCATTTAATACAAGGTTTATCAGCATTTACAAGTAAAACATTGCCAGCTAATGAATTTGAAAAACTGCCACAATGTTGGTTGATTCTGTTAAGATGAAGGTTTTTTGCAGTATATATTTTAAGTAATGGACTATTCTTTTTATACAGCAGATGTGTTCACAGATAGACTGTTTGGCGGCAATCCTTTAGCTATCTTTCCCCATGCTCAAGGATTAACTAGTTTACAGATGCAACAGATAGCCAGCGAGTTTAATCTCTCTGAAACAGTTTTTATTTTACCACCCCAAACAGAGCAAGGAACCCGTCATTTAAGGATATTCACCCCACAGACTGAATTACCCTTCGCTGGACATCCAACAGTCGGTGCTGCTTATATTCTAGCTTTAATAGGGGAGATTCCTTTACTAAAGGAGGAATCAATCATCTTTTTAGAAGAAGGTGTCGGACTAGTCTCAGTGAAAATTCGGTCTTGTCAAGGTAAACCCGTCTATACAGAGTTATCCGCTGCCCAAATGCCCCTGTATAGCGATGATATCCCACCAATAGCAGATTTAGCCATTATGCTATCTCTGAACCCCTCTGACTTGATTACAGCCCAGGCTGTTTCTTGTGGCGTTCCCTTTCTCTTCATTCAAGCTAACAGTAAAAATGCTCTGGATAGGGTTAAATTACAGCAGGCTCTCTGGTCTGATTTACTATCTCAGGCTTGGGCTTCTTCGGTATATTTGTTCACATTAGAGCCTGAATTACCTAGTTCTTCTGTGCGTTCTCGAATGTTTGCACCAGGTTTAGGAATAGTAGAAGATCCAGCAACAGGTTCTGCAGCAACGGCTTTAGCAGGATTTTTAGGCAGTCGTTCTAGAGTTAAAGATGGTACTCTCCATTGGCAGATTGAACAGGGTTGGGAAATGAATCGCCCTAGTCTCCTGCAAGTAGAAGCAGATATTACTCAAGGAGAGATTACCGCTATTCGCGTAGGTGGTTCTTCAGTTCTAGTTATGCAAGGTCTTTTAAAAGGACTTTAGTTTATGTACTATAACAAAGATGCAAAAAGAGAAAATTAGCCTAAATCTAGTTACAAATCTTTATATTATGGCGAATATACTGTAAAATTTGTCAGGGAAGGTTATAAAGAAAGGTAAAGGAGCAAAAATAAAGATGCAGTCGGCCCAAACCGCACTGACAATTCCTAAAGAGTTTCTGGGAGCACCTGGAGGATTAAACCCTAATGTGCTCATGTTTATGAGCGCTCTAACATTAGTAATCATCTCTACCTGTGGCTATTGGCTGTATCAATGGCCAGATTGGATCTGTTTTTTAGCAAATGTTTTAGCACTTCATCTGTCAGGGACAGTTATCCATGATGCTTCTCATAACAGCGCGCATCGTAATCGGACTCTCAATGCCATTCTAGGACATGGTAGTGCATTGATGTTAGGCTTTGCTTTTCCGGTCTTTACGAGAGTTCATCTGCAGCATCACGCTCATGTCAATGATCCAGAAAATGACCCCGATCATTACGTCTCAACAGGTGGACCTCTCTGGATGATCGCTGCTCGTTTTTTCTACCATGAAATCTTCTTTTTTAAGCGTCGTCTCTGGCGTAAATACGAACTACTAGAATGGTTCCTCAGCCGTCTGTTCCTCTTGACAATTGTCTTTTTGGGCTGTCACTACGGCTTTATCGGCTACTTGATGAATTTCTGGTTTGTACCTGCTTTGGTTGTGGGAATAGCTTTAGGGCTGTTTTTTGACTACTTACCCCATCGCCCATTTAAGGAGAGAGATCGCTGGAAGAATGCCAGAGTTTACCCTAGTCCCATCCTGAATTTCTTAATTTTAGGTCAGAATTATCACTTGGTGCATCATCTCTGGCCTTCAATTCCCTGGTATAAGTATCAACCTGCTTACTATGCCACCAAACCTCTCCTAGACCTCAAAGGTTGTGAACAGTCTTTAGGACTACTTAAGAGTAAAAACTTTTGGAGTTTCCTTTATGATGTCTTTTTAGGCATTCGCTTGGGACATCATTGAAGTGGGTTAATCTTCATCTCAGGTAAACTAGAGATTATTCCAGGTTTACTCAAGGTAGGATTAACAACAGAACAAATAGCCAGTGTTCTAGAACTCAGCTTAGAAACTATTCAAAAAGTCATAGATGAATTACCGCCAAGCTGAGAGAATTAACCTGACTATTTGATTGAAAATACCCTTCTGCTTCCTGTTTTTTATAATGATTTAAGCTGCTGCAGCTAAGGCCTCTTGTCCATGTTGACGGAGTAGATCCATTAATTCATCTCGGTAGTCATGAAAGACAGTATGGCGTTTAACATTCTGAGTACGTTCAGGTAATTTAATGATCATTTCTTTTCTTACTGTACCAGGACGAGCGCCTAAAGCATAAATGCGATTGGAAAGAAAGACCGCTTCTTCTACATCATGGGTAATCATAAAAATAGTGATCTTAGTTCTTTGCCAAAGATCTAACATAAATTCGTGCATAGATTCTTTAGTATGAATATCTAAAGCACCAAAAGGTTCATCCATTAATAAAACCTTCGGTTCAGAAGCTAAAGATCTAGCTATTGCTACTCTTTGTTTCATCCCCCCTGATAACTGTTTAGGTAGAGATTTAGCAAATTTAGTCAGTCCTACTACAGTTAAATAGTAACTAGCTTTTTCACGTCTTTCTTGTTTAGATAGTCCTTGGAGTTTTAAACCAAACTCGGTGTTTTCCTGAACCGTCAGCCAGGGATAAAGGGTATAGTGTTGAAAAACCATCCCGCGATCAGGTCCTGGTCCTCTGACTACCTTACCATCAATTTTTACTTCACCACTACTAGGTGTATCTAGTCCTGCTATTTGTCTTAGTAGGGTAGATTTTCCTGAACCTGAGGCACCTACTGCACAGATAAATTCACCCTGTTCAATGATCATATTGATGTCTTTTAGGACAACTAAGTTACCATTTTGAGTCTGGAAATGTTTGTTTAAACCATTGACTTGTAAATACATGACTTTTACCTCTTATTAACGTTTATTACTTGACCATTTACAGGTGACACGTAGCATATATTGAAATAACAGATCAAACCCCAAACCAATTACGCCAATAACAATCAAGCCAACAAATATTTCATCTGTTTTCAAGAAACGACCAGCGACACTGATCCGACGACCTAACCCTTCTGTCGCTGCTATTAATTCTGAGACAATTACTAACTGCCAAGCTGCAGCTAAGTTAATCCGACAAGCATCTAAAATACCTGGTAAAACATGGGGAAAGATGACTTGTAAGAGAGTTTGTAGACGATTTCCCCCTAACATATAGGTAGCTTCTATTAATTCCTTGGGCACGAATTTAACTGTATCCATGACCATGAGGGAGTTAAAAAAGAATGTACCAATGAAAATCAGAGTAATCTTAGGTTCTTCGGCAATACCTAGATACAAGATTAACAGAGGGATAAAAGCTGGAGCGGGCATATAGCGGATTAACCCAAACAAAGGTTCTAGTAATGCTCGTATACTAGCAAAACTACCCATCATTAGCCCAACAGGGATAGAGAAAAGCACTGCTAGCAAGAACCCTACTCCTACGCGCCAAAGACTAGCGACAGTATCTTTGAGGAGATCTCCACTATCCCAAAGGCTGCCAAAAGCTTGAATAACTTTAGCTGGAGAGGGGAGAAACTTGGGGTCAATATTACCTAAAGAAGTTACCAAAAACCACAAGGTTAGAGGGAGTGCTATGGAAGTAATAATTAAGGCTGTATTGAGTGGTTTGGGAATATCTTCAGCCAAACGCCAAAAGACTGTCGGGGTTAAACTTTTTGAGCTTGTTGATTGGTTCATAATTTATTTACCTTGGGTAGCAGCATAAGCTTTAACAAAACGATCATCGAAGATTTTACTGACATCTGCCTTAGTTTTAGTCAGTCCTACATCAACTAAAAATTGATTCATTTCTTGGGCAGCAAATTGTAAGGAAGTCAGATCTTTACCAGGTTGAAAAGCTTTAAGATTCTCTTCAACTGTAAAAATTTTGGTTCCGTTTGCATATTCTTCATATTCTTTAACAGATACTCCTGCTCGTTTAGCCATAATTTCATAAGCTTTGGCTTGATTTGCTTTCATATAATCTACGGTAGCAAACCAACTATTAACCATTGCTTGCACCTTTTCGGGATAGGCTTCTACAAATTTACGAGTTAGGACAAGGTGATCAGAAATAGCACCAGGAAAGTCTTTAGAACTGAATAGTTCTTTACTTCCTGGACGTTTAAAGGCTTGTGTGGTAAAGGGGGCAAATACTGCCACTGCATCTACTTGTCCACCGACAAAAGCTGCTGCTGCTTTACCTGTTTCCAAGGGTACAAATTGAATATCTTTAGGTGAAATTCCGGCTTTTTTTAATCCTAAAAGTAGCAGAAAATGGTCTACTGTTCCTTCTTCGGCTGCTACTTTTTTTCCTTTGAGATCTTGGATGGATTTAATTTCTTTACTGACAATAACTTTGTCATTACCTGTCGAGTTATCATTGACTAAAACAACTACTTGATCTGCTCCACCTGCAGTAGAATTGACTGTATCTCCTAAAGTTTGACTGTTGGCATCAATTTGTCCTGCTGTTAAGGTACTGATCGATTCTAAATAACCGTCAAACCATTTTAAATCTACATCAATGTTATTCTTTTGAAAGATGCCTTCATCTTCGGTAACTTGCCAAGGAAACCAACCAGGCCAAGCACTAAAGCCTAATTTGATCGAATTAGTATTACTAACATTAGTAGCTTGTTGTGAATCACTTTTAGTTTTGATGAAGGTAGCTGGGTTAGTGCAGCCAATGACTAGGGTTAAACTAAGTACAAAAAGTAGACAGTAAGAAAGAGTTGAGCGCAATCTCAGCATAGAATTGATCCTCCCTTGGGGGTTTCTTCAGTTACCAAAATACCTATAATTAAATAGATATTTTTAGGCAAAATCTAGGTAGACAAAGCTCCACAAAAACGCTATCATTACTAATGAGATGTTAAATTGAGCCAAAA
>CASBQB010000398.1 GCA_949127655.1 Chroococcales cyanobacterium PMM_0086
GCTGGATTACTATAGAAAGAGTCCATTTCTTGCATAGCCTCATCTAGCAGTCGCCGCGCTGAGGTTAAATTGCCAGTTAATTCTAAATAACGAGCCATAACCGCGTTGTGACCTGAGTTGGCTAGATCATCAGGTAGGTTCTCTAACAGCTTACCAGTTGCTTCATAGTCACCCAACTCCATCTCAATTGAAGCCTCCAGCGAGATAATACTAGGGTTATCAGTAGATGGACTATTAATAACAGCCAAAGCTTCGCTAAACTTGTGTTGAGATAGTAAAGCTGATGCTAAAAGCATGGAGGAAACCTCATTATTACCTGGTTGTAGTTCCAGAGATTTACGTGCTGCTTGTTCTGCTCTTAAGACATCTTCTAGATCTCCCACTTCTCGAAAACGTCTCAAATATTGGTCAGCTAACAGACGTAAAAATATTGATGAATCGGGAGATTGAGCAACTTTCTCCTCATAGAAGCTGATAATATGAGAGCGTTCTAGATAATCTGGGAAAACTGGGGCAGAATCTTTGGGTAATATCTCACCGACAATAGAGGAGTTTATGCTTACTAAGCTATCGGTGTAGTCTAAACATCGAGCCTCTGTATTATAGGGTTTTAGCAAAACCAGTAGACTAGTTAAAACTAACACCCATAGTATTTTTAGCTGCATAAACCCTACTCTATAAAGGAGTACCTAAATAAGGGAAGTTAGAAAGAAAAAAGGCATTGTTAGGACCAACGTGATCGCTAGTCAGCGCGGGAATTTGACCTGCAGTAATCCCTGTAACTGCACTGCCAAAGACTACAGATAGTGTTGTATCAATAACATCATCTTTTGGTCTTCGCCCGCCAAAGTTCCCGGCTAATAGAGTCCCAAAATAACTGCCAGTCGGTTTAGACAAGTCAGCTAGTATCTCATCAGGAATTGCTACTGAAATAACTGCATCTGCTATAGCTTGAGGTCTCCCAATCGCACTTATAAAGGCTTTAATGAAATTAGACTGGTTAGGCTCGTCATTTTTTGGAGTCTGAAGATTACTATTATTGTGAGCTTTGAAGTCCATAAATAGTTCATTCAGAGCCGGAACTGCTAACCGCTCGATCTGCGCAAAGTTGCCGTTGGGGAGTCTGGGCGTTTTAGTACTTGTGGTCATCCAAACATTTATCTTGTCAGTACCCAGCAAGTTTCTGGGTAACTCAAGAATAATTGAGTGGACATTAAATGACGCTAATAGATCTTTACCTGGATTTCTGAAGGTCAGAACTTGGAAAGGAGGAGCAGGGTTAGGCTGAAGTTGATAGTTGCGATCTGGTATTATTTTAAAGAACTGTTCTAGATCGAAAAAGAACGGGTCTTTGCGTAGTCCGACAAAGGCTTTTGTGTTAGGACCTACATTAAATGTTTGGTTTAGTGCTCCTGTTCCACTTCCTGGTCCTGCAAGCAGGGTTGACTGTGTTCCTGTTTGACTTGGAATACCTGGGCCGTATACTGTGGCAGTTTGGTTAGCACCTGTCCCATTTATTTTGACTTGCAGTACCAGATCTTCAATCTTGTCGCCAGTGTTATCAATCTTGAACTGATACAAAACGTTTGGATCATAAGATCTATTCTCACCAGGCACAATGAGAGGATCAAAGTCCATCGCCAAAACAACCTTGTTAGGGTCTGTACTCTCAAAGACATAGAGATCTGTGAGATCTGCTGCTGTAAGCTTAGTAGCTAGAAAAGTTGTGTCTTGGTGATCAGAAGCACTAGCTGGTAGTGTTGGAGAGGTAAAGACTAGGAGTAAAATAACGACAAATGCCGCTATGTTAGAAAAACCCCCCCTTAATCTAATCGAATTGGGTGAGCGCTCAATAGAAGAAAACATCATATTCTTGCACTAGTTTAGGGCTTATGCGTTGATAAAAATATTTAAACTCTGAGGTTCCAGAATTTAACCCTATTTTGGCATAATAATTCATTGATTAACATCTATCTAAAGATATCAATTTGTAATTCTTAAAATTTTTTATATGCACAAGAAGTAATTTATAGCAATACCCCAAAAGTTACCTATTGCACTACTTACGACCAAATCTTAGCTAAATTCAAAATAAATCCCGGTAAGATAGCTTCACCTGATAAGGTTTGAGGTTTCTCTAAAACTTCCTTTTCTTGAAAAGAGCGATAGATTTCAACTTGTTGTTTTTGAGGATCAATTAACCAACCTAGCTGACAACTATTATCTAGATATTCTTCTAACTTAGCTTGAATCTCTTTACGGCTATCACTTGGGGAAAGAAGTTCAATCACAAAATCAGGACTAATAGGACTAAATTTCTCTTTCTGTTCTAAGCTTAAAGCATTCCAGCGAGATAGAGCAATCCAAGCAGCATCTGGAGAACGAATAGACCCATTAGGTAAGGCAAAAGCTGTCGAAGAATCAAAAGCTACCCCTAGCTGATAATGTTGATTCCAAGACCATAACTGTCCATTGATCTCAAAGTTCTTGCGCCCAGTTTCTCCACCTGTTGGGGGCATAAAAATTAATCCACCTGTTGCACTTAATTCTAGTCTTAACTCTGGGTTTTGTTGAGAAATTTGGGCAAATTGTTCACTAGTTAAAGAGAGAACAGGTTCTAATTTTAATATAAGACTACTCATAACTTAAAGTAAACTGAAGATATTATAATTTTAACCATTAATTCCCAATACTCAGCTAAAGTGTCTAGTTCTGTGGATTCTCTGCTCAATTCATTACAACATCTAGGCGTTCATTTGGGTCTAGAAAGGATAGAATCTCTTTTACAGCAATTTGATAGTCCACATCTGAAAGTCCCAATTATTCATGTAGCAGGGACTAATGGGAAAGGTTCTGTCTGCGCTTATCTTTCTACAGTTCTTACTAAAGCAGGTTATCGAATAGGATGTTATACTTCTCCTCACTTGGTGGACTGGAATGAAAGAATTTGTCTCAATCTCAAACCTATTTCCACTAAAGAATTAACAATTCTTATTACTAATGTTTTAGAAGTTATCACCAGAGAAGCTATTCCCCTAACTCAATTTGAGGTCATTACTGCTGTTGCTTGGCTTTACTTTGCTCAAAATAAGGTAGATTTGGCCGTGATAGAGGTAGGTTTAGGGGGTAGGTTAGATGCAACTAATATAGTTCCTCATCCCTTAGTTACGGTAATTACTTCTATTTCTAGAGACCATTGGCAGATCTTAGGCTCAAATTTGAGTGATATTGCTAGAGAAAAAGCAGGTATTCTCAAGGCTAAATGTCCGGCTATCATTGGAGAGTTACCCCTAGAAGCAGAAATAGTCATCAAAGAGAGGATCGAAGAACTAGACTGTTCTGCTTTGTGGGTAAAACCTGCCCAAAGAATTAAGGAGAATTGGGCACAATGGAGAGAAGTCATCTATCCTCTTCCTCTATTAGGTGATGTTCAGTTAATGAATTCTGCTTTAGCTGTTGCTACTCTGGCAGTTTTACAAGAAAAAGGCTGGGACATACCAGAAACTGCTATCTCTTGGGGTATGTCTAGTACCCAATGGAAAGGAAGACTACAATGGCTGAAATGGCGCAATAATAATATTTTAATTGATGGAGCACATAACCCTGCAGCCGCTCAAGTTCTGCGAGCCTATGTAGATAGTCTGAATAGACCCGTTCACTGGGTTATCGGAATGCTTGCTAGTAAAGATCATCAAGATATTTTTAAAGCACTCTTAAGACCAGGGGATGATTTATCTCTTGTTCCTGTACCTAATAATAGTACTGCAGATCTAACTTATTTAGGAGATTTGGCTCAGTCCATTTGTCCTGAACTGAACCAAATTGATCTTTATGGGGATCTGATGGTTGCCTTAGAAAAGATTAACCCAGGAGAAAGAGTAGTAGTTTTATCTGGTTCTCTTTATCTAGTGGGTTATTTTTTAGCTTATGCTGACCAATTTACCCAATCTTGAGGTTTTAAGAAAGTTTCATATAGTGCAGCTTCTGGAGTACCTGGTTCAGGTTTATAACCATATTCCCAACGCACTAGAGGAGGTAGAGACATCAAAATAGATTCTGTGCGTCCATTGGTTTGTAGTCCAAAAATAGTTCCTCTGTCATAAACTAAATTAAACTCTACATAGCGACCACGGCGATAGAGTTGAAAGTTTCTTTCTCTTTCACCATATTCTAGAGATTTTCTTCTTTCTAGAATGGGCAAATAAGCAGGTAAAAAAGCCCGACCGCAGGACTGTGCAAAGCTAAAGAGATCTAACCAGGAACGGACATTTGTGGAAGGGAGTTTTTGATCATATAAAGCTGCAGTCGAGTCGGTTTGATTTCCTCTGTAGAGGGGCGCTAAACCGTCTTGGTAGTCAAAAAAGATACCCCCTATGCCGCGTGACTCTTGACGGTGTTTAAGATAAAAATACTCATCACACCAGCGCTTAAAGACGGGGTAGTACTCAGGATTGTGTTGATTGCAAGCATTTTCTAAGGTACGATGGAAATGTGTTGCATCTTCAGCAAAAGGGTAATAGGGGGTTAAGTCGGCTCCTCCACCGAACCACCAGACTGGCCCTGCTTCAAAGTAGCGATAGTTGAGGTGGACAGTCGGAATGTAAGGACTACGAGGGTGTAAAACCATAGATGTTCCTGTCGCATAGAAGGAATGTCCAGCAGCTTCAGGACGTTGCTGTAAAATAGAAGGTGGCAAATTTTTCCCCCAAACTTCTGAAAAGTTAACGCCCGCTTGTTCAAAGATTGCTCCTTCTTGGAGAACACGAGAACGTCCACCGCCGCCTTCTTCTCTTACATAGCCATCCTCTCTAAATTGAGCTGTTCCATCTACTTTTTCTAGAGCTTGACAGATTTCATCTTGTAAATCTTTCATAAA
>CASBQB010000399.1 GCA_949127655.1 Chroococcales cyanobacterium PMM_0086
CAAAACGCCTCAATCGTGAAGTTTTCTTCCTTTATGGAGGAACATCACGTCAAGATAGACAAGCAATGATTGACCGTTTTCAACAAGATCCTAATGCTCCTCCTATCTTCATTTTATCCTTAAAAGCAGGCGGTACAGGTTTAAATTTAACCCGTGCTAATCATGTCTTTCATGTAGATCGTTGGTGGAATCCTGCAGTCGAAAATCAGGCTACAGATCGAGCTTTTCGGATTGGACAGAAGCGCAATGTTCAAGTACATAAATTTGTCTGCACAGGTACTTTAGAGGAGCGCATTAATGACATTTTAGAGAATAAGAAAATGTTAGCTGAACAGACAGTAGATGCAGGAGAACAGTGGTTAACCCAGTTAGATACTCAAGCTTTACGCAATCTTTTATTATTAGATAGAGATGCAGTTATAGATGAGGAAAAGGCTATTAATTAAACTGTTCTTCCAAGCTAGTCTAGAATTTAAAGATATACCAAAGAGTAAGAGGGTGATAACCAATGACCGACTCAGATTTCACTAACTTAACACCAGACCAAAGACTCAAGCAGATAGAAATTCTCCTCTCAACTGCAGCTAAGACGATTAGAAATACTAATGAAAGAGTAGAAAGATTAGAAGAAGCTGGTTTAGAACTTCGTTTACAGTTAACTAGCTTATCTCAACTAGTTACCGATACTATAGGATTTATGAGACGACAGCAAGCACAGATCACAGAACAAAATGCAGAAATCAAAGAGATACAAGCAGAAATCAGAGAGACACAAGCAGAATGTAGACGTATCTGGGAGTATCTCTTAAGTCGTAGCGGTAATGGGAACTCTCCTCAGTAAGTTTAAATGTAGTTGTTTTGCTCAGTCCGCAAGCTATAGTAGTTTATTTAAACTATCAAACTAGGGAGAAAATCTAGCACGGGTCACAGCTTGACGAATAGGAGGCTCACCATCAGTACCAATAATAAAGGTTTGACGATCAATAATGTAGTTGTGTTTACCATCCGAACCATTGAAACGATTCCCTTGACGCTGCGTGGGAATCTTTTGATATCCTGTACCATCGGGAAACATGAGAATCATTTGATAGCTGGCCTCACCTGGACAAACAGTGATCAGATAGGTTGAAGTACGAAAAGAAGCTACTTCGCTTTTAAGTCCACAGACGCTATGTGCTAGAACATTTGTTGGTATTCCAGTAAAAATCGTTGCTAAGAAGCTCAAAGCAACCGTATTATTAATGATTTTGTTCAAGACTCACTCTCCTTAATTTCCAACAAATATGACTAATCAATAATACTACATTCCGCCCACTCAACCTATCAAGTGTGTCCAAACTAAGCTAATCTATCTTTTGGATATGTCAGATTTTAAGGAGAGTCTTGTGGAACGCACATTTATTATGATTAAGCCCGATGGCGTACAGCGTAACTTAGTAGGAGAAATCATTAGACGCTTTGAAAGCAAAGGATTTACGCTAGTTGGCTTAAAGATGCTCTCTGTCTCTCGTGAACTGGCTCAAAAGCACTATGATGTACATAGAGAAAGACCCTTTTTTAAAGGACTAGTTGAGTTTATCATCTCTTCTCCCGTTGTAGCAATGGTTTGGGAAGGTGATGGAGTGATCGCCTCAGCCCGTAAAATTATTGGCGCAACCAACCCGCTTAATTCAGAACCAGGTACAATTAGAGGTGACTATGGCATCACCGTAGGACGTAACTTAATCCACGGTTCAGATGCTCTCGAAACGGCACAAACCGAGATCAGTCTCTGGTTTACACCTGAAGAATTGCTATCTTGGGAATTAGTCACAAAACCTTGGTTAGTTGAATAATTAAGATTTTAAGGGCGCAGGCCTTGCGCCCAACTTATGACGGCCACAAGCTGAAGATCTACAGAAACAGGCTGTAGACCGCTTAGAAAAAGTGCAATCTAGTACTACAGCTTACCCACAAGCTAAGTCTCTTTTAGAATCAGCTAAACAAAAACTGAGTCAACTTTAAAATTAAATTGCTTAAAGAAAGATTACAATATATGTAGGTTACCATATATGATTTACATCCCACTATGACCGAGGTTCCCGTTTCTCGTATCCGTAACTTCTGCATCATTGCCCATATTGACCATGGTAAGTCTACTTTAGCTGATAGACTTCTACAGACCACTAAAACTGTACAAGCCAGAGAAATGAAAGAACAGTTTCTCGACAATATGGACTTGGAACGAGAACGCGGCATCACTATCAAGCTGCAAGCTGCTCGCATGAACTATAGAGCAAAAGATGGTCAAGATTACGTACTAAATTTAATTGATACTCCTGGTCATGTTGACTTCTCATATGAGGTTTCAAGGTCTCTAGCGGCTTGTGAGGGCGCTCTTTTAGTAGTAGATGCTACCCAAGGAGTAGAAGCACAAACTCTCGCTAACGTCTATTTAGCACTCGATAGCAATCTAGAAATTATTCCCGTTCTCAATAAAATAGACCTGCCTAGTGCAGAACCTGAACGGATAGCTGAAGAAATAGAAGAAATAGTAGGTTTGGACTGTACAGACATTATCAAAGCTTCAGCCAAAGCAGGTATAGGTATTGAAGACATTCTAGAAGCAATTGTCCAACAAGTACCGCCTCCTCAAGATACTTTAGAAGAACCTCTACGCGCCCTAATATTTGATAGCTACTATGACCCATATAGAGGCGTTATAGTCTATTTTAGAGTCATGGATGGAAGAGTAAAAAAAGGAGATCGCATTCTCCTAATGATCTCAGGAAAAGAGCATCCGATAGAAGAACTAGGAGTTCTCTCCCCTAACCAAATTCAGGTAGATGAACTTCATGCAGGAGAGGTAGGTTATCTAGCAGCAGGGATTAAAACA
>CASBQB010000400.1 GCA_949127655.1 Chroococcales cyanobacterium PMM_0086
AGTGCCTAGTTGTATCCGTTGTCCATAGACTTTGAGAGTATCACCTGCAGCGCCTTCTGGTAGAACTATGGTAAATTGTCCTTGACTATTAGTAGTAGCTTGATAACCTGAGAGTTCTACCAAAACATTAGCTATTCCTGCTTGGTTGGTATCTGCTATTATTCCTGTGTGTCACTTTAGGCATAAAATGGCGTAAAAAGACAAGATATGCCTGACAAATTGAAGTACCTTAAGAAAAATTAATCAACTGGATCTCGTTGTGGATTGCGCTGTCCAACTCTTCGGGAAGGTTTTTTCTTGGGGGTTTCAGGAGAGGTTAGGGGAGTTTCAGTCTTATCGGCATTTATGAACAGACTACTTGTTTCATTAACGGTTTCAATAGTTGTGGCTGGAGTTTCTTTTTGCTTTTTACTCCTTGTTTTCTTGGGAGGAACAGGTTCAAGGGAAGTCTCAACTGGCTGTTTTTCTGCACCCTCCGGGCGGCTACGCCCATGCAGTGTAACTGATTCGGTTGAAGAAGAGGAAGAACGCTTTTTTCTGGGCTTTTTGGGTGGTGGTGAGTCCTCAACAGTTATCTGGAGAGATTGAGACTCCACAACAGTTGAGACAACAGGTGAGGGAATAGTCGTTGATGTCATACCAGCTTGTAACAAGCGCCATAAATGTTCACGGCGACTTTCAGAGTAACCAAGTTTCTGTTCTCCCTCAATAGCATCAAGTGCCATTCGTTCACATTGGGACAAAGAAAGAGCATGTTCTTCTATTCCGTTTAGAGTTAAAGTCTCACTACCATCATGTAATGCTGCTGCTACTGCCCGAATAAGCCAGTCTTTGAGGACACCGACACAACCAATTGAGCGTTCGTAAAAATAGAACCAGTGCTGCATCAAAGCAGGGATGTCGGTAACCAGAGGAACCTGCTTAAGGAGTGCCAATAAGACCCCTTGAAAGTCTTGGCGGTCTTGCTCATGTTGAAAGAGATAACGAGGAAAATGAATATCCAGACCTCGCCTCGATGCCTGACCACTTAAATTCCGAAAGTTTAACAGTTCATAAGTGCCGATAAGAATATGAAGTACTCCAGTTACATTGGTCATAGATTTAATCCAGTCCAATTGGTCAAGAAGCTTACCACCACTTGCTCCATTCCCTACCTTCATTAAGTGTTGTGCCTCATCAAGAATGACTGCTTGTACTTTCTTTTTCGACATAGCTTCTTCAAGAGCTATACGCAATTCAGGGGAATCATTGAACTGTGTGGCTTTACTACGACTGCGTCCTTTCTTTTCCCATGTCTGTTCAATATCAATATCTACTAAGAGTTGACGAGAGTAGAAGGATTCTCCCAATAATTTAAGAGCGGTGCGATAGTAGTCAGCCCTGTTAAAGGCTCCGCCATCCGGTGGTCGTGTTTCCAATAGTAATAAAGGAATTGGCGAAGAACTGCCATTATGATTAGGCTTATAATTAGCAGAGTCTACAACCATCTTGTTTAATCGTCGGGTAATTTGACGAATCATAGTAGTTTTACCTACACCAGAAGGTCCATAGACTAAAACATGAGCAAATCCTGCTGGTTCTTGAATCGCTTGCATGAGAACTTTATCTACTTGAACTAATTGAGGGTGTGATACGGCATACTCTTTCAACTGGGTAAGCTTTGATGTCACCCCTTCAGGATTTCCAGTCAAAATATCTGCCATTACCGGTACTCCTCAAAGACGGGAACTAGATCTAGATCTAAGAGTAAAGTCTCATCCAGAGGTGGCGGACTCTTGAGAGTTTCAAGACTTTGTAAAAGCGGTTCTTTCTCTGTCAGAGAAACAGACACAGCCTTCGAGGGGGATTCAATATCATTTAGTACCTGAAGCTTCTCTAAATCTCGTAAGCGTTGCAGCAGTATAGTTTCATGATTTGTAACATCAGCTAAAAAGTCAGCTAGACGTTTAGCCGAAACAGTGGTTGAGGTTGAAGTAAGTTTGGCAAGTTGTTTAATTTCAGAAGAAGCCAACAACAATTCCTTTTCACTGCGTCCTGAGAAAATGCTGTAATACTGAGATATGCACTTGACCCAGCGTCCTTGAACATAAGCATAAGCCACACCAATATCAAAGGGGTCATAACGAACTGGGACTTTCGTTCGCTCCACTTCGGGATGCCGAAAAGCATCGCTCCAGTAGTAAAGATAATTTAGTTTAATCCCCTTGGATGGTTGGACTAAAGCTTGCCCTGAGCGAGGACTAGGGTAAGTGGCGAGGATAAAGTCTTCATCATAGGTAATATATCGATGCAGTCGTTCTCCTGTCTTAATCTCACCCTGCTTATAAGCAGTGCGAGGCGATATAGATAAGGCTGGGTGCTCGTTTTGGTCATAAATAGAATATAAATACTCTACTAGGTAGCGATATAAATCTCCTAATGTCCAAAGAGCTTGTTTTTTGGGGTCAACTGATGACGTAATTTCTCTGACTTGTTTAGTCGCTTGAGTATTTCCTAATAAATTAAAGACAAATTGAGTATTAGTTGTCCCAAACAAGCGCTCAATAACACTACCAAAACGGGGTTTTGCTCCTGGACGAGTTTTCTTTGTACAGTGGTAACGAGCTAGTAAGGTGTCGAAATAGACGCTGTGAAATTCTTTACCACCATCTACCACTATTGCTTGGGGGAAGCGACCAAATCTCCTAACAAGTACGCGGATAGCCATCATACAAGAGCGATAACTGGGTGCATCAAATGTCAGATAGACAGCGAGGATGCGCCTCGAATAGGCATCTACCATTAAAGTCACCCAAGGTCTTCCCAAATTGCGTCCTGTTGAAGCAGAACGTAATTCTATATCAAGCAGAGTATGGTCAATATGAACAACTGCAAGAGGGCGGTCTCCATGCCGCGGGGTAGTATATGTTAATTCCCAATACCAAGGTTGGTGGCGATAAGCCGCTTTAGAACCAAAACGTTTAGATGTTTGTTCCTGAAGGGGACGTTTTTTAAGACTTTCATAGAACGTATATCTCGATAAAGGAGTAATGTTTTTTTCGATACAAGCGCTTTGGTAAGCTAGATAGACTGAAGCAGCAGTAGCTTGTCTTGGCGTTTCAAAATGCTCAGTAATAAATGTGTCGAGTAATTCCTTTGACTCGGTTGGGGCTTTGGCACTTCTATTGCCTCTTTCTGCTGTTCGAGGAAGTAAACCGATGTAGCCACAACCGTATTTTTTTTCAGCTTCTCGAAACTTTTTGACCCAGCGACTTAAGGTACGCTTAGATTGATTGTTAGAGAGAGTTACTCCTTGCTCTATATAAGACATGACGAACTGGAACCTTTCGTTAGCCTTTTTTAAATCAGCCGGAGATGCTTTCTTCATTAGGTCCATCACTTCAGGATTTACTATTCCTTCTTCTTTTTGGCAGGTAATAGTTCCCTCATTGAGAAGTTGATAAAAGAAGGTTGAAGGTAATTGCAATGGCTGTCCTATTTCGGGCAGTAAGGTTGTTGTTGTCTCACCTTGATTGATTAATGTCCAAAGTCTTCCATCCCAAATTAGGCGAGTATTAGCAACCAGTTTCGGTGGGATAGTAGGCGCTCTTGTCGCAATGTAGTTGTGAGAACTAATACAAATATCATAAGTAGGTTGGTCTATATAAAGTCGTACCCTTTCATGCTGCACGAGGGGAATGTCTGAAAGAGGGACATAGAGTTCGTCAAGAACTATCATCACATAAACATCGTTGGCACTACATGTAGGTTCTCCGTCCAATAGCGCAGCTAATGTTAGTCCAGGCTCTGTTTTTACTCTCTCTTTTATCCGTTCTTTATTCCCAGGATTAGTATCTGCCTTAAATGAAAGATAGTCCTCTAAAAACATCAAATTCTGGATGTAGATGGGATTTAGTGAGGCATTTGTCCGAACATGATACTTTAGACCAAGTGACTCGGCATGAGTTTCGCCTGGTGGACATCGCCATGACCCATCTTCTGATAGTGAGTAGCGAGTAGGATATTTCTCACTTAATTGTTGTAATTGCTCTTCAGTTTTCCATTCAACCCAAGCCGCTTCATCGGTTCCTAAGACAAAAAAGTCTGGGGTGTGGTAGTGACCTATTTTTCGTCCAGATTTGTTGGTGTATTGAATGAGAAAAGAAGATGGCTGGTCGTAGAATTCTAAAATCTTTTCATCATGTTCCATCTGGTAGATAGCCCACAATTCAACCTTATGGCTTTCAAATTGTATAGTTAACCCCATTTTTCTAGAAGGATAAGTTCCACTCACGTTATTGGCACGTCCTTGCACCCGACGGGCTGGTGGAGCCGACCGAATTGAGGCTATCAATTCAATCGTTGCCAGGGGAAAATTAAGTTTTTGACACCATTGCTCGAATTCTTTTGGGTTCAACTCTCATCTCCCACATGATGTTCTTCTAGAAAATCTTTAACTGGTAAGGGTTTTACTCTTTTCTCCGATAATGATTTATACTTTATTTTTTAGAAAATTCAGCCATAAATTGGCGTTGTCAACCATATCTTGTCTTGCCATTTTTCTAGAATATAACAAATTTTTAGTTAAGTTTGACGCTCTAAGGCTAAAAAAATCTCAGCGTCACTTTATGGCTGATTCTTGGAACTCAACGCCAAGTTATGCCTGAAAACTAGATTGTGTTGATTGGCTGAAACGACCTATTTTCGTTATCTAGTCGCCACTTTATGGCTGACAAAATACGCCATTTTATGGTTTAAGTGACAAAACAGTTCTAGAAACAAATCCTTTAGGACAAGCAGCTCTCGAAATCCTGAAGTTAGTCTCGGAGTTATTAACCTATGGCACAGAAAAAAGTTGAGTTTAATAGTAAGCCAGTCAAGTCAGATCCAAGTATTGAAGATTGGGTAACGACAAGAAACATTGATACTGAACAAGAAAAAGTAGAGGAAATCCCTTCAGAAAAGATGAAGCGATTAACAATAGATGTTACCCCAAGGCTTCATCGGGCTATTAAGATGAGGTCTGTAGAGCAGGGAGTAACGATGGCGGATCTGGTCAGGGACTTGCTAGAAAACTCTTTTCCATCTTAAAGTAAGCGTCTAGGTAAGTTTCTGTAAATGTAAGTTTCTGTAAAGCTCTCCCTTTTTTTTAGCATTTATAGCGCTCACCCTCTGTTAAAGTCATGTCAAGAAAAATACCTCATTAAGAGCAATATCACCTTAATTCCTAATAGTCAAGCTTATTGAGATTAAATGTTAAAAAACGTTAATTATCTTAATTAAACTTATTAAAAATTCAGGTTATTCTTTATACCTAATAAAAGTAGAATGAGAACCGAAAGGCAACCAGGAAAATCTGTATTGTTTTTCATCTAAATAATCCTCATTTACTTCAAGCGTCACCATGCGCGTCTACATTCAGGAATATAACAGGGAGCTTCTATGATAGATGAGACAAATCAGATTGAGAATGACTTAGCGTCTAATTTAAAGCCTTTCTTAAGTCAAGTTAATATTTTAGGTCTTGAACCCAACTCACTATCTTCGCCCTCTCAATTAGGACAATCAGATTACTCACTTCAAAACCTTACAGAAATACCGCTTCAATCGAAAGTTCAAGTAAATTCAATTTCTCAGCAAAGAGGGAATGTTGTAGATACTTTAACAGGACTTTCATTAAATACCCATTCCTCATTTACTTCAACAGCAGCCTCTTATCAAACACTTGCTACTTCCTCAGCTATTACACCTGTTAACTACGCTATTAAAGCCCAAGGACTAGTTACATTTAATAGTCAAAGTAATTTAGATATAAATCCTTTAGACCCTCATGATGATGCTTTAATCTATGCAGGACTCGGCTTTACCCTTAATGGAAACACAACACTAGCAGTCCAACGCGGGGTCAATGGACAACCCTTAACAAACAGTCAAGGGAAATTTCTCTTAGTAGATAAAGCCCTAGTAGTTGCAGCAGGTTATCAACAAGCAACAGTCAATGGAAATAACAATTATGCTAATCTTACCTCACCCCAAATAGTTCCAGCAGAAAACGTCAATTTACCTACTTATAACAGTCTTAAAACAGAAGCTTTAGCGAATTATAATACAGCCAACCCCAGTATAGTTAATATTAATCAAAGTCCTATTAATAATGCCACTCAATGGGCACAGAAATTTCCCAATGGAACAGACTCTAATAATCCCAAAATAATCAGAGTAAAAGGTGGATCCCTTTTAGTTCCAGCAGGAGTTAATCTCAGTAATCTTATTATTACTGTAGAAAGTGGCGACCTTAACTTTAATGGAAGTGGACAACAACTAAAAAACGTCACCTTAATCACCGAACAGGGGAGCATTAATCTTAGTAGCGTATCAGCCGAAAATCTAACAGTTCTTTCCAACAACAACATTTACAGTAATGGGAACATCCAATTCAAAGGCTCAAACCTATTTGCTAATAGTAAAAACACAGGAGTAATTAACTTTAATGGACAGACATCAGGTGATAATAACCACAGCCTAGATATAGTAGCAGCAGGCAATTTAACCTTTAATGCTCAGTCGAACATACAAGGCAGTTATCTAGTAGGAAAAGACTTTACTACCAATGGCAAGGCCACTATCAAAGGCAATTTAGGAGCTAAAGGTAATATTAAATTTAATGGTCAAGTTAGCTTCACTAGAGATAGTTATGACCCCTTACCTACTATTACAGCAAATCTAGTCAATGATACAGGCATAAGCAACTTAGATGTAATCACTGCAGACCCTAGTCTAACAGGACAAGTAACAGGACAAATTACATCATTTAAAGCAGGACTAGATTTAACCCCTCAAGCCAACTATCAAAGTATCCTGCCAAAACTACAAAGCAATGGCACCTTTAACCTAACTAGTGCAGACTTAAACCAACTATTCGGTAGTCAACTTCCTGATGGAAATCATAGCTTATATTTAGTTGCCCAAAACCAGACGGGCAATCAATCAACTCCTTTTACCTTTAACTTCACCCTCGATACAAGTACATCTACTCCCACTTTAGTATTGAATCCTAGTAGTGATACAGGAATCAGTAATAGTGATAGAATTACGTCTCAGTTACAACCAGTTATCAGTGGTACTGCAGAACCAACAGCAGTTATCCGTCTATTTGATGGCACACAAAACATAGCCCAAACAAACGTAGGAAGCAATGGTCAATGGCAGATAACTACACCTAGCTTACCCAATGGTAACCATCCGTTAACCGTTGTCTCAACAGATATAGCAGGGAATATTAGTCAACCCTCTACAGCCTTAAACCTAACCATTGATAGCATTGCGCCTCAATTACAATTATCACAAACACTAGATAATGCACAACTAGTAAATAATAGTCACTTAGTCGGACAAGTCAATGGAACAGGTTCAACAGTAGTAAGTGCAAGTTATCAATGGGCAGGTACTACAGCCATACCCTTAACAATTACTAACCAAAGCTTTAACAATCAAATAGACTTTACAGGTATTACTAACGGGACAAAACAACTAACTATCGCCCTACTAGATGCAGCAGGGAATAGCTTTACACAGACATATAACGTTATAGTCGCCTTAGATAAACAAGCACCCCAAGTTAATCTAAACCTAGCCAATGATACAGGGGCAGGTACTACAGATAGAATTACCAACAACCCCAATATTTCAGGGACAGTCACAGATAGTAGTGGAATACAAAGCGCTAAAGTAAGTTTCCAAGCAGACCTCAGCCAAAGCTTAGACATCACTAGTCTCCTACAACCAGATGGTTCCTTTACCCTAGATAGAACCTTTCTAACTCAACTCAATGGGGGACAATTACCAGATGCTAACTATCAACTCTACATTCAAGCAGTAGACATCTATGGTAATACTTCAACCACACAGAACTTAGCCTTCCAACTGCTGACTATAGCTACAACCCCAACTAACCTACAATTAGCTCCTAGCAGCGATACAGGGACAAATAATAGTGACAACATAACCCTTCAAGCACAACCCACCATAACAGGTCAGTCTCCTATTGGGGAGCAAATAGAACTACTAGATGGAACTACTGTAATTGGCTCTACAACCGTAGGAAGCAATGGTCAATGGGAGATAAAAACCCCTACCCTTATTGATGGTATCCATAGTCTAAGTGCTAGGGGAACAGATATAGCCGGTAATATAAGTCCTCTTTCCACAGCCTTAAACATTACTATTGATACTATTGCCCCACAAATACAATTCTCACAGCAATTAGAAGGAATCGTTTTAAATGCCAGTTCTCGTCTACAGGGACAAGTCATCGATACCAATACTGTAGTAGTTAGCTATCAAATTGATGGAGCACCTGCTATTACCGTCCCTAGTGGGAATCAAATTGATGAACTCTTCAACTTAACCGGAATTAACGATGGTTCGCATCAACTAACCGTAACAGCAACAGACTTACCAGGTAATATAACCACACATACTTATGGAGTAACAGTAGCGACAGGACCACTTTTAACCCTAGCACTGTTGAACGATACAGGGAATAATAATACAGATGGCATTACCAGTGATCCAACTATCAGAGGACTTGTAGCCAATAGACAGGCAATATCCCGTTTAGAAATTGCTTTAGACGACTCAACCAACTATGCAGACCTGACAGTCACTTTGCAACTTGATGGGAGTTTCCGCTTAGTACCCGCCCAATTAGATAGTTTAGCAGGTGGTCAATTAGCGCTTGGGTTACATACCCTGAGAGTGCGGGGAGTTTTAACAGATGGGACAGTCATTGCTACTGCCACACTCAACTTTACCTATCAACCTAGCAGTTTAAGTACTCCTACCCTTACCCTGGCAACAACTAGTGATAGTGGGACTAGAGGAGACCTAGTTACAGCACTAGATAGGGTAGATTTAATTGCCAGAACCCTAGCTGGTACAACAGTGACATTAGGGACTACTTCTCAGGTGACTGATAGTAATGGGAGTGCCACTTTTAGAGGAGTGAACCTAGCTAGTGGTGCCAATATTTTTACTCTCACAGCAACAGATAGTAATGGAGAGATAGTTACCAGTAACACCACCATAACTCGTTCTGCACCCTTCGATGTCATACTAACTTGGAACCAAATAACCCTAGCTGCTATTCGCCGTGAAAGTATTTCTCCACCAGCTGCAGCTAGAATTTTAGCAATGGTGCATACAGCCATGTATGATGCAGTCAATGCCATTGAACAAAAGTATGAATTATATAGAGTAGATGCTAATGCACCTACAGATACAGATAAAATTGCTGCAGCCGCCTCAGCAGCAGCCAGAATACTCACTCAAATATATCCTAACCAAAGAGCTTTATTTAGTACCTCATTAGCTCAATCTCTAAATAATGGTGCTACTGAGACAGCTATTCAAGCAGGAATTACATTAGGGAATAGTGTAGCCGCTTCAATTCTAGCTTGGCGCTCTACTGATGGTTCTAGGACGGCTGTAGCCTATACACCCAATGCAGAGGTAGGGTCTTGGCAGCCTACTTTACCCAACTTTGACGGGGCCTTATTGCCTCAATGGGGTAATATTACAACCTTTGCCCTAACGAAAGGCAATCAATTTCGTCCAGATGGACTACCTAGCTTAACTAGTGATGAATACACTCAAGACTTCAATGAGGTTAAAAACTACGGTGCGCTGAATAGTCAAATAAGAACCACAGAAGAAGCCCAAATAGCACAGTTTTGGGCAGATGGAAGTGGTAGCTATACTCCTGCAGGACATTGGAATGAAATAGCCAGCACCGCTTCTAGTATTACCGCAAATAGTATCATAGAGAATGCGCGTCTTTTTGCCCAATTAAATATAGCCCTAGCAGATGCAGCAATAGCCGCTTGGGATACCAAATACACTTACAATAGTTGGCGACCAATTACAGCCATTAGAGCAGCAGATAAAGATAATAATTCTAATACTACTCCAGACCCAAATTGGCAACCTTTAATTAATACACCACCCTTCCCTGAATATGTCTCAGGGCATAGTACTTTTAGTGGAGCAGCAGCAGCAGTTCTGACTAAGACTTTTGGTGAGAATTTTAACTTCAGTAGTGGTTCAGTAAGCTTACCTAATACTAGCCGTAACTTTAACAGTTTTAATGCTGCAGCCACTGAAGCAGGACAGAGTAGAATTTATGGTGGGATTCATTTCCAGTTTGCTAACCGAGATGGATTGACATTAGGAAATAAGATTGGTAATTATGTCGTTAATCACTTTTTAGAAGATGACACTAACGCACCTATACAGGTTAGTTTAGCGGTTGATACAGGGGTCTTTGGCACAACTAATAGAGACAGGATAACCAAAGATACAACTATTAAGGGACAAGTCAATTCAACTTTACCTAATCTTAAGTTAGAAGCCGCTTTATATGGTCAGCAGTTCGTTGATGTTTCTGATACGGTTGGTGCAGATGGTAAGTTCATTTTAAGTCTGTCTCGCTTACAAGCTATTGCAGGTACTTCTATACCTGATGGAGTCTATCAATGGGAATTTCGCTTAGTTGATACTGCAGGGGATATTCAAGGGACTAATAGTCTGAATATCACATTAGATACAACACCAGCACTGGTTACTCTTAATACTCTAGGTAATGTCAGTCCCACAGTACAGGTTTTAGGGACTATTAGAGATAATAATGGTAGTGCAGGAGGGAGAGTAAAAGTAGATGGAGGAACTTATACAAGCTTTACAGTAAGTCCTGATGGAAGCTTTGCACAGATACTGAACCCACTTGGTTTAAGTATAGGAGTGCATCAATTAGACGTAGAAATGGCTGATACTGCTGGCAATCTTACTAATCAAAGCACTATATTGACTGTAGTTAATAATAGTATCTACTCGAGTTCTTCTTCTACTAGTCCTGGTTGGGGACAAATATTAACTAATGGGTTTTCTCTCTATGAAGCAACTAGTTTAGTTACACAGACTACCATTAATGCTGATTTAGGGGCAGTTCTAGGTACAAGAACTCTAGATTTTGACCTGAGTAATAACTTTGATTTTAATGACACTAAGAGTCTAACAGGAGATAGACTAGCGGTATATTTGGGAGATAATTCTACACCTATTTTTAGTTTGAGTGAAACAGGTGCTTTCTTTCAGCCAGGGTTAGTAAAATATGATGGAAACCATGTACAGATAGATGTTAGTGGTCAACCAGTAGGTTCAAGTCAAGTCACTTTCCAAATAATTAATGGAGATAGTGACAATAGAAGTAATATTACAGTCACCAATTTTACTAATACTTTAGACCCCAATGGCACTTCAAGTCCTTCTATCCCGAATACTACCAGATATGTGCAACCAGGAGCGAGTGCAGTCTTAGATTCTTATTTGAGTACAACCAATGCTAAATTAATCGTAAATAACATCAGTTTTAATGCAAGTACGGGTAGATATACAGCCGACTTAACTGTGCAAAATACTGGTTCTACACCTCTAAGTAATCAACTGGCAGTACTTTTAACTAGTCTTCCGAATGGTGTAACAGTTGCTAATGCTTCTGGTATTCAAGGTGCGGGTTCTCCTTATCTTAATTTCAACACAGCCATAGCAGCAAGTGGTTTAGCTAGTGGTGCAACTAGTGATGCAATAACAGTAGAAATTAACAATCCTAATTCAGTTTTATTTACCATTAAACCAGTCTTTTTAGTAGGGACTAACATACAGCCACCAGTTCTTACTAGTTTAAGCAATTTAACAGTCACAGTGGGACAGAAATTAGATATCCCTCTTGTAAGTAGTGGTGAGACAACCTCTATAACTATTGAGAATGCCCAACTGTTACCAACAAGTCAATTAACAGGGGATAATCATTTAATCTTTAGACCTTCACCAGACCAAGTAGGCAGTTATAACTTTACCATTGTTGCCCGTAATGATAGTTTAGTAACAGAGCAAAATGTCACCTTAAATGTTTTAGCGGACCCTATAACAACTACTAGAGTCACAGGAATAATAGCAGATACCAACCAAGCAGGAATAGCTAATGTTTTGATAGAACTCTCAGGTTATCAAGCTACTACTAATAGTCAAGGACAATTTACCATAGTTCTACCAGAAGGCGCTGCAGGTGATACTCTCAAAGTCTATGGACAACGGATACAACTAGGCACT
>CASBQB010000401.1 GCA_949127655.1 Chroococcales cyanobacterium PMM_0086
AAAACAGTCTTCACAAGAGGGTTTGATGTTACCTGCAAAAAAATCACCATCTAGTTATCAAGAACATTATGAGAAAGCAGAACAACAGTTAGGAGAATATTTATTGACACATTCCTGCCCGGAAGTTGACTTAGAATATATGCAGAAGATGAAATTATACCTAGAATTATTGGAAAGGTTCTTATTAAAAGAATCACCTAATGTGACAGAAGAAAACCTAAAACATCATTATAAAAAACTGGACAACTTCAAAGCAATTTATCAGAAAACAACAGGACACGATGTGGGTAAAATAAGTAAATGGAAACAAGTTAGAGACAAGCTAAATCAATCATTAGCAAGAGGAGAGATAACCACTGCTTATATTTTGGGATAAAATAGAAGATGGTATCTTATAACCTCTTCATGGCTAATCGACGACTTCTGACACTTTGGCAATATCTTCGTCCTCATTGGCGACCAACTCTGATCGGTGTTGTCTCTCTCTTTCTGGTTAACGCATTAGGTGTCTATATACCTTTACTAATTAGAGACTCGACAGATGACTTAGGTAAGGTCTTTAACTTTGATAAGGTTCAATACTATGTCATTTTACTGTTAGTTCTAACCTCAATTATGTGGGTTATTAGAATGATCTCACGCCTAGCCCTCTTTGGAGTAGGTCGTCAAGTAGAATATGAACTCAAACAGCGCATATTTGAACATTTACTCAAGCTAGAACCTGCCTATTTCTCAACTAACACCCCAGGAGACCTGATGAACAGATCGACCAGTGACGTAGAGAATATACGCCGTCTAGTGGGTTTTGCTCTTTTGAGTCTGGTTAATACAATATTTGCCTATGTTTTGACCCTACCAGTGATGTTGTCGATTGACGCACCTTTGAGTCTTCTGGCTTTATCAGTTTATCCCTTCATGTTGATAACTGTACAACTCTTCAGTGGGAAATTACGCGATCAACAGTCGGATGTACAAGAAAGACTTTCTGACCTTAGCGAGTTGATTCAAGAAGATATCAGTGGAATAGCTTTAATTAAAATATACGGTCAAGAAGAGAATGAACGTCAAGCCTTTCGCCAAAAAAATAACTCTCTACTGCAAGCTAATTTAAACCTAGTCCAGACTCGTAACCTACTCTTTCCCATTGTTGAAGGCTTAACTTATGTTAGTTTACTTACTCTATTATGGGTAGGGGGTAATGCTATACTCAAAGAAGAGATTACAGTAGGAGACTTTCTAGCCCTTTTAATATTAATAGAGAGGTTAGTCTTCCCCACAGCCTTATTAGGATTTACGATCACTGCTTACCAAAGAGGAGAAGTTAGTATAGATCGTATTGAAGCAATCTTTCAAGCTGAACCTAGAATTAAAGACCATCCTCTCTCTCTCCCTTTACCTAAAGACAAGATAAAAGGAGAAATAAAAGCCGATGGTTTAACCTATACCTATCCGGGATCAACCACTCCAGCTTTAAAAAACCTCCACTTTCACATTCACTCGGGCGAGAAAGTAGCTATAGTAGGGGCTATTGGTAGCGGAAAGTCAACCCTAGCTAATGCGCTTCCCCGTCTATTAGATATCCCCGAAGGACAGTTATTTTTAGATGGACAAGATATCACAAAAATTAGCTTAGTTGATTTAAGAACAGCTATCGCCTATGTTCCTCAAGATAGCTTTCTCTTCAGTACGACCATTAAAGATAATATTCGCTATGGTGATCCCCTAAAAGAAGAGATCCAAGTAGAAGCAGCAGCCAAACAAGCCCAAATTCAACCAGAGATCCTCAGCTTTCCCCAGCAATATGACACCATAGTAGGAGAAAGAGGAATTACCCTCTCAGGCGGTCAACGTCAAAGAACAGCCATTGCTAGGGCTTTAATAGTGGATGCTCCTATCCTAATTTTAGATGATTGTCTGGCCAGTGTCGATAATCAGACAGCAACAGAGATCCTCAATAACCTCTCTAACGAACAGGGAAAGACGATTATCTTTATCTCACATCAATTATCTGCTGCAGCGACTGCAGATCGTATTTTTGTCATGGATAAGGGAAAAATTGTTCAAATGGGAACCCATAGAGATTTAATTAGACAAGCTGGTCTATATCAATTTCTCTGGCAGCAAAATCAGTTAGAAGAAATTCTCCACTAGCTCTGCGTTAAAATCTAGCAAACTTCTTAATATTGTGGTGCCTTATGTTAAATGATGTGTTTACCTGGTTGTTTAAAATCGAGACAATCATGGTTGCGGGTGGTTGTCTCTGGTCTTTAGCTTTGTATATTGGCTTGCCTTCTGTGCGAGAATGGCTGATAGAACAACTAGATCGCTGGTTTAATTTTGCCGAGAGATCACTCTATACTTCACAACAAGAGTATGAGAATACTCGCCCCAGCAGAGAAGCGGTCAATGCTTTGTATGCTTCTGTCTTTAGTATAGTTCCGTTCCTCGTGGTAGGATTGATCTGTAACTACCTTGTTGAAATAGCTTTAGGTCATAGTTGGGGGATCAGTTTGGGTATCCTTGCTTGTGTCTCCTGTGGAATTTATGAATTGGGTAAACGTGACAATAATAGAGAACAAGAAAAATAGAGTTATATTCCTCTTACTGACGGTTATTTTATCTTTCAATCTTACTGCTTGTAACTTACTCAGGGTAAGCGCTGATTCTCTTTCCTCAACGCTTGTCCTCTCTGTTCTGAGTAATCCTAAAACCTTTAACTATGTCCTATCGCAGGAGTCTCCTAATATCTTTGGACTGACTTATGAGGGTCTAATTACGGAAAATCCCCTGACTGGAAAGAAAGAACCTCAACAAGCAGAAAGCTGGACTGTTTCCCAGGATAAACTTCATCTTATCTTCACTCTACGTCAAGGCTTAAAGTGGTCAGATGGTCAACCCTTGACAGTCGATGATGTTGTTTTTACTTATAATGACCTCTATCTCAATCCGAATATTCCCTTTAACGGACGTGATGGTCTGCGTATTGGTCAGAGTCGCACCTTTCCAACTGTTAGAAAAATCAATGACCGTCAAGTTGAATTTATAACTGCTGAACCTTTTGCACCTTTTTTAGATGCAGCAAGTTTTCCTATTCTACCTAAACATATTCTAGAAAAAGCCATCAAAACCAAGGGAACCAACGGGAAACCTTTATTTTTAGGAACTTGGGGGGTAGAGACTCCACCTGAAGAAATTATCGTCAATGGTCCTTATAAACTAAAGAATTATCAAACTAGTGAGAGGGTTGTTTTTGAGAAAAATTCTTACTATTGGAAAAAAAGCAGCCAAGGAAATCAATTACCCTATATTGAGAGAGTTATCTGGAGTATTGTTGAATCCACAGATACAGCTTTAATTCAATTTCGTTCAGGTAGTCTTGACTCAATTGGGGTTTCTCCTGATTATTTTTCTCTTTTAAAACGAGAGGAAAAAAGAGGTAATTTTACTATCTATAATGGTGGCCCAGCTTTTGGAACTACCTTTATTTCTTTTAATCAAAATAAAGGTAGTAGAAAAGGTAACCCTCTCGTTGATCCAATTAAGTCTACTTGGTTTAATACCCTCGAATTCCGTCAAGCAGTCGCCTATGGTATCGATAGGGAACGTATAGTAAATAATATATTTCGAGGTTTAGGAGAACTGCAAGATTCTGATATTTCTAAACAATCTCCTTTTTATGATAAAAGTCTTCAAGGATATGAGTATAATCCGAAAAAAGCCAAGGAGTTGCTTTTAGGAAAAGGCTTTAAATATAACGAAAAAAAAGAATTATTTGATGCAAAAGGCAATAGAGTTGAATTTACATTGATTACTAATGCTGGTAATAAAATTAGAGAAGCAATGGGAGCACAGATTCAAGAAGACTTACAAAAAATAGGTATAAAAGTTGATTTTAATCCTGTTGCTTTTAGTGTTTTAGTAGATAGATTAAGCAATAGTTTAGACTGGGAATGTTTCTTATTGGGATTTACAGGAGGAAATGAACCAAATGATGGGGCTAATGTCTGGTTTACTCAAGGAAGTCTACATAGTTTTAATCAATATCCTCAGCCTGGAACTCAACGAATAGAAGGACAAGAATTTGCTGATTGGGAAAATAAAATTGCTCAGTTATATATAGAAGGAGCGAGAGAATTAGACTTTGAAAAACGTCGCTTAATCTATAATAAGGCGCAGCAAATAATCTCTGAAAATGTGAGTTTTATCTATCTAGTCAATCCTTTTGCTATGTCTGCTATTCGTAATAGCATTGAGGGTATAGAATATTCTGCCCTTGGTGGAGGTTTTTGGAATATAGAACAACTTAAAGTAAAGCGATAAAATTCTTATGTTGAGCATCGTCTAAAAGAATACAGTTGTTACTCTTAGAAACTAGCCAGATAATATCAATAAATAGGCTACTATAAGGTAGGTTACTTATTGCCTATTTTTTACAAATATTACCAGGCCATCCCTCAAACTCCGTAAGATTGTCGATTGTGTTTTTCGCTTTCTTTCTTTATACTGACTAGTAAGAACCTTGTTAAACTAATTGTAGTATTAACAAACTTATGTATTATATTGGTGCTATCTTGTATCTATTTTCTTAGTTAAGATATATTAATCTGCCGAAATCTACCAGGTAATGACCAATGTCTAATCATAATTCTCAAAATACCCAGAAGCGCTCCTATATTGTTTCTAATTTTTTCGACGCAAAACCACAATTTTTAAGTAATTTCACTCCTGAAGGAGAGATCCTCCTATCTGAGACTAGAGATCTAAATAATGAGCCTCAAATAGACTTTAGCACAATTCCCAGGAATCAATCTTTCAGTAATCTACTAACTACTAAAGCTCCTTCTGTTTCTAATGGACAAGTTACAAAAAATGATTTTGCAGTCCTCTCTAGGAGCACAGAAGTAATACCTGAGACTACCCAAGCAGTGTCAGACTTGCCAAATACTAGGTTACTATCATCATTAAAACTAGCTTCATTGGGTAAAAAGAGTCGTATTTCGAGTTCTTTACTCCAGTTATCAAATAGTTTGACTAGATCTAGTGCTACCTCCCAAAATCAGAGAAACTTCCTAACCTTTAACTCTAGTGGGACAAAAATTGCTATTAGGGTAACTAGTGGGAATGTGACTGGATTATTACCATATCTTAAAAAATTAGGTTTTGAGGTCACCAGTTTACTTACTCAATCAATACTGTAGCCAAATTACGAGGGTTCAACGGATGTAGAAGCATTGTGAACACGACCAAGAGAGGTAAGTTTGGCAAAAATCTGGGCTAATAAAATAGGCTCTGGTTGTTCCGGCAGCATTTTTAACATTTCACAGACATACCGAAAACCTCGATAGTAAGCCTTAAGATCAAGAATGCCAGAACCAGGATTATCTTGACGGAACAGAGCTAAAAGATAATGGGATAAGTTAACCATGAAAAAAGAAAGGTTGGCCGCATTAGTCACCATCACTTGACCCCGATTCATAAAATCTTCCAATCCCCAGAACTGCTTGGCATCACGAAAATTAAATTCGATTTGGAAACGTAGTTTGTAGTAATCAATTATCTTCTCATAAGACAAATCCAGGTCACTAGAAAATAAAATTACGTGACTGCAAGCATTGGTCTTGATATTTGTTTTTACCAAAATTACTACATTCAGAGACTGAGCAAATTCTTTGTGCATTAGGGTAGCTTGATAAGTATCGGTTTGAATATCTTCATCAATACTGCTTTGACGCAAATATTCCCCAGGAATATTACGCCAGTCCAGCTTATCACCGTATTTACGACGAGAACGATGATTGGGGTCAGGATGTTGGTAAGGTATATATAATGCTGAATCGTGGCGTAATTTGGAAATTATGTGTAACTTTACCTGCCTAGCCATCTGTAAAGCATTATTGTTACCAAAATGCCCGTCTAAGACCAAGTAAGTAAGGGGAATAAAGTTAGCTATTAACTTAATCAACTCATTAATCATCTTCTTAATTCGTAGTAATTCAGATGTGAAAATTACCTCTTTTTTGTTTTTATTCTTACTTCCTTTTGGTCGTCCACGTCCCCGTTTTTCTTGAGTTGTTATTTCTGGACTTGGTAACACACTACTTTTTTCCACATCCCTCTTGATTACCTGTTTTATCTGAATTGGAAATGAGTGTCTTTTTTCAACACTTACTAATGATAATGTAAAAAAAGATAGTCCAGATATAGGTTTGCTTATTAGACTGGAAAAGAACCTATCTAATCCATATGTTTTTTTCCCAGCTTTGCTTATTACTACCTCATCTCCTGCCAACAGATAAACATCATTTGGACAAAACAGATGCCGACGAAAAAATACCCAAAATACTGTTGCCCATGGTATGACCGTCTGATAGAATCTCATCACCGTCCGATAACTACCACCCACACCTGCCCAACGAGAGATTCCTAACATTGTGACTCGCCCGCTCATGGCTAACATGGCCATGATGATCCGGTTCAACTGCCGTATTGTCGTCACTTTTATTTCTGGTAGCAGGCATTGTAAGAGTGTTAGGATATCGAACATGGGCTGGTTGTGGTTTTTGAGTTTTTGTTTGGGAAGACTATAACTCTACTACATCAGCCCTCTTTTCATACTCTTTTTTTGGCTAAGGTATTGGACAAAGTAAAAAGGTAATCAACAAGCGTCCAATTCTACCATTACCATCAAGAAAAGGGTGAATAGTCTCAAACTGGGCGTGTATTAATCCACACTGAATTAATATAGGTAAACCTGTCTCCTTGTGCATGAATTTTTCTAAGTTATCTAGTGCTGCGTGCATTTCTGGTACTGGAGGAGGTATAAGTAACCTGTTTCAATCCCTAGTAGGGATTCGTATTAATTGGAACAGTGGATGAATTGCTATCTAAGATAGCTTGCCTTAAAGGTTTCAATCCCTAGTAGGGATTCGTATTAATTGGAACAGTTTTCCTTGATAGTCGATTCTAACTTGATAGGTTTCAATCCCTAGTAGGGATTCGTATTAATTGGAACACGTGCTCATCAATTCAGGGATTTAGTCCCTGGTATGTTTCAATCCCTAGTAGGGATTCGTATTAATTAGAACGAAAGTTTTGTTACTAATTCTATTACCAATTTTGTTTCAATCCCTAGTAGGGATTCGTATTAATTGGAACGTTCGTCAAAATATCTATTCGACCAGCACTTGTAGGGTTTCAATCCCTAGTAGGGATTCGTATTAATTGGAACGTTCACAAATCATTTACAGCTAAATTAACTCATGGTTTCAATCCCTAGTAGGGATTCGTATTAATTGGAACGCCAATCGTAGAGGTCTTGGTCAATTTTGATGCTGTTTCAATCCCTAGTAGGGATTCGTATTAATTGGAACTTTGAGAATATAAATAATTCAATACTAAAAATATGTTTCAATCCCTAGTAGGGATTCGTATTAATTGGAACTCGAGAGACGCTGATTCTGTACTTTTTACGATTGTTTCAATCCCTAGTAGGGATTCGTATTAATTGGAACCTTTAAAGATTGAATAGTCTTGTTCTATTTCTTTGTTTCAATCCCTAGTAGGGATTCGTATTAATTGGAACATGACCGATACCAATAACTTATCTATTACGAATTGGTTTCAATCCCTAGTAGGGATTCGTATTAATTGGAACATTGTTAATCTATCTAGGTTAATCCATCTAGGTTGTTTCAATCCCTAGTAGGGATTCGTATTAATTGGAACATCCATTGCCCAGTGTATTATTTTATCCGAATTTGTTTCAATCCCTAGTAGGGATTCGTATTAATTGGAACGAAAACAATGGGATCTTTTCAGCTATATCAAAATGTTTCAATCCCTAGTAGGGATTCGTATTAATTGGAACTTGAATATGC
>CASBQB010000402.1 GCA_949127655.1 Chroococcales cyanobacterium PMM_0086
AGAGTCATTTCAGTAATTTGTTCTTTCACTTGAGGAGAGCGCCCAGGATAAGATTGCTCCAAAATAAAAGTTCGGTAAGGACATTCATCGTTTCGGCAGAGATAACGTTGTTTATGTTCAGCAGATCTTCCATGTTTAACAATATCAGCACTATGGCAGTGTGGGCATTTAACTTGAAACCAAACAGTCATGAGAGAAATATCTAAATATCAGATTTGATATATCCCATTATAATGTTTAAGTCATAAGCTTTCAACAGATCTGAAACATTACCCACTCTTCTTTACCCTGGATTATCTTCTACGGATAGCCTCTGGATTTTAGTTCTTGTGAGATTCGCTAGAGTGAGATTTGCCCCTGTTAAATCTGCGTCCGTTAGGTCAGCATCCATCAAATTTGCCCCTGTTAAATCTGCGCCCGTTAAGTCAGCATCGCGCAGATTTGCCCCTGTTAAATCTGCATTAGTGAAATTCGTTCCTACCAGATCCGAGTGGCGAAAATCAGATTCTCTAAGGATAGTTTGTGAAAAGTTTACCCCCCGCAAACGAGCGTAAGAAGCATTCAACTGTTCCAAGTCTATCGCATGAAAGTCTTGTCCATCGAGCCAAAGTCCATCCCTACAAAGAGTTTCAATCGCTTCAATCCTCTCTAGATTTCTTACTACTCCTGCTTCTGTGGTCGCTCTAATCAAATTAAACATTTCAAAATGTTCTCTTCGTTTGCGTTGTCCTCTTTCGAGAATGTAAAGAATTCCTACAGCTACGATACTAAAAGATTCAACATTACTTACAGTAATTATAGACTGGAAATCCGCGAATTCGCATTTAGGAGAATAATTTTTTGCCCGACATAGCTCGAAGCGTTGGACGAGAGTTAATATGGTAAGAGCGATCAAGGCGGCAAGCAAGAGACGAAATCTAAAAGAGCGATCAAGAAAACGGAAAAACCAAAATGATTTACGCTTTCTCTGTACGTCATACCATGTTATTCTACGAACCTTTGACATATTTCATTTCCTGTGATTGAAACACTTACAATGTAATGTACTTCAAGTTTGCTACTGCAAATAGAGCATTTATGTAAGAAGATACAATCAAGATCAGTAGATATTTATTAAAGTTACCATTGTTCTTCTTCTGTTTAGCTAATACTTTTATCTATTTTTTCTACTATAATAATACCTGTTAACTAACTATTATTATTTGTTTTGTAAAAAAGCTCTTAAGATATACTATTAATTTAATTAATTTTAACAATTACCAATAAAAAAGCTTAAAAATACTAGTTGTATTTTGATTTGTAGGCTATGTGTATTTTTATAAAGGAGAGCGTTTTTTTTAGCAGAAGATCAGCCAAAAATTTAGACTAAAAAGGTTAAATATCCTAAAGCCCTCGAAACTTGGTAAAAGCAAGTTCTTTATATTATACTATACAAAATTATATAGTACTTGCGCTTTAGAGAATTCACTGTCAAATTACTGGACTGATAGCCAAGATCAAAATTTTTAGTTGGGAAATGACAACTTGTTTGGAATCCGAGATTGGGCTATCTTCCCACATTGCGTATCCCCTATCTCCGCCGAAAAAAATCACTCTCCTATCTAGTTTAGAGTGTCACTCAGCCTTATCGAACTCGATGTTATCCCACTCAGGCAAATTTTTGATATTATAGAAGCCGTTAATAATACCCTAGAGAAATCATTCCTGGAATACAGGAAATTTCACAATAAGCTCCTTTTGAAGATAAGACAACTCTCAATTCACCTTTTGAGTTGATACCCACCACCTGACCACTGAGACCATTGACCGTCACAGTTTTACCAATTGAGTCTAAATAGTTGAGATAAGAAGGTAGAATCGCTTCTATACCCTCATTGCGGTAACGTTCATCTCCTAGTAATAACCCTTCTATGGTCAATTTGGCTAATTGTTCTATTGAGGCAATGGCCGGATATTGTTTTAAGTTGATTGCTCTAGCAGGTACTTCATTGCGCCAGTTAATCCCTATCCCGATCACTATTTGAGTAATTATTCCGCCACTAGAGCGAGTTTCAATCTTAATCCCTCCTAGTTTACGCCCTTCTAAGAGTAGATCATTGGGCCACTTCAACCTAACGGGTATCCCTTCCCTATTGAGAACCTCTGTGACTCCCCAACCACTGATTAAACTTGGATGTAAGGCTTTTTCAAGTTGAAAATTACTCTCAAGTCCCAAGGAAAGATAAAGTCCTCCTGGCCTAGACTCCCAAACCCTCCCCCATTGTCCCCTTCCTGCGCTTTGTTCTTGGGCTATGACCGCTACAGGCAGCTTACACCCTTCAAGGATCAATGAATGGAGAGTCCCATTAGTAGAAGCTAAAGTTGAGTAATCATACAGTGGTATGCTGCTTCGGGCTAATTCAATTTTTTTGAGTTGCATCTAGAACTTATTCAGGCTATTGATAGTCAAAAGTAAAATAATATCTTCTAGGCGATTTTTGTGGTTTCTTCTTGTTTACAAGCAACTTGGCAATGGCAAAATTCCCAAGATTGTCCCCATCTTATTTGTAGTTTACTCCAAAAGTGGGCACATGGTTTTTTTACTCGACAATCTTATCCAGCATTGCCTAAACAACTTGTCAAAGTTCTCAACCCTACAGTTAGTGTCTCTCATTTAAAACAAGTACATGGCGCTCTTCTCTGGACTCCTCAACAACTTTCAGAAACAGCAACCGACTCTCTTGTTCAAGGAGATGGCTTAATTACTGACTCTCCTGGCCAGTCTGTTTGGGTAGCTAGTGCTGATTGTACACCAGTCCTAGTTGGTGATCTTTTAACTGGACGTTCTGCTGCAGTTCATGCTGGTTGGCGTGGTACTGCTAAGAGTATTTTACCAGTAACTATCGCTCGCTTTCTCTCACTAGGCAGTCATTTAGAGGATTTGCGTATTGCTTTAGGTCCAGCTATTAGTGGAACAGTCTATCAAGTTGACCAGGATGTTGCTCTAAAAGTAGGTTCAAGTCTTTTTTCTGAAGATATTCTAGATCATCTTTGGCAACTTTCTCCCTCTCCTTTACTCTCTGACTCCCAAATGAATAAAGTTCGTCTAGATGTTCGTTATGTTAATTTGCATCAGCTTAAACAGTTAGGTTTACAAGCAGAACAGATTTCTCTTGCGCCTCATTGTACCTATCAAGATGAAGATTATTTCTTCTCTTATCGTCGTACTGGAGATAAGCAAGTTCAATGGTCAGGTATCGTTAGTCTATGATTGAAAATATTCTGACGCGACTGCGTGAATTAACTCAACTGGATGTTCAAGCTAAATGGCGTGTTTCTGAGAGTTTTTCTGACGATATTTCTACTTGGCCTTTAGCTCAACTTAATGAGAAAAATCAGATTATTTGGAACAAAGGTAGTCAGATCTGTTGGTTTGCTCAAATCTTGAGAGTTCCTACTCAATTACAACTTTACCCTTTAGACAGTCTATCTCTTCGTTTAAAATTGACCTGGTGGGCAGAAAATGCTCAAATATATCTCAATAGTCATCTCGTGCAAGAAGGAGATCTCTTTGATTCTACTACTCGTATTTTACTGAGTAATTCTGTAAGTCCAGGTGAAGAGTTTACAGTATTTCTTCGTTTAGTTAGTCCCCAGCATGATCAAGGAGGACTGCTGCAATCAATTTGTTTCTATGAAGAGGACTATTCAACTATTCTTGAGCCTGGTTTTTTTGCCGATGAAATGACTATTTTAAGCAATTATTTAAAACAATTTTACCCTCTTCAATTAGCCCAAGTTGAACAGTATCTCTCTAAAATTAACTGGGAAATTATTACTAATCGTCAAGGGTTTATTAATAGCTTGGCAATGATTAGAGAAGAACTGAAACCTCTTAGTTATCTGCTTAAAGAATGTTCTCTTAATCTGTTAGGTCATGCTCATTTAGATTTAGCTTGGTTATGGACAGTTAATGAGACTTGGCAGGTTGCACAAAGGACTTTTAGTTCAGTTTTAAACCTACAAAAAAATTATCCAGAATTAATTTTTGGTCATTCTACTGCCTGTCTTTATCAATGGCTAGAATGCAATCAAATAGAGCAGTTTAAAGCCATTCAAGCTGCAGTTAAAGCGGGAAATTGGGAAATATTAGGGGGAATGTGGGTTGAACCAGAAGTAAATCTAGTCCAAGGAGAATCTCTAGTTAGACAACTTTTATATGGTCAAAAATATCTAGAAGATAAATTCGGTTTACCTGCACAAGTTGCCTGGTTACCTGATAGTTTTGGCTTTACTTGGCAACTTCCCCAAATCTTTAAGTTGAGTGGTATTAAGTATTTTGTTACGGGTAAATTACATTGGAATGATACTAATAAATTTCCCCATGGGGTTTTTAATTGGCAGTCTCCTGATGGAACAGAAATTGTCACTCTAATTTCTCCACCAAATGTAGCAGGAGTGATGGATACTAACCCGATAATTATGACTGAATATAGTCTGCAATACTTAGAACAAACAGGACTTAAAGATGCCTTTTGGTTACCTGGAGTAGGAGATCATGGAGGAGGTCCGACTAGAGATATGTTAGATATACAAAGACGTTGGCAAAAGTCAGCTTTTTTTCCACAATTAAAGTTTACAACTGCTTTAGAGTATCTAGAAAAGATTGACTCCTCTTCTCTACCAAAATGGCAGGATGAATTATATTTAGAATTTCATCGAGGTTGTTATACAACTCATGCGGATCAAAAGAAATATAACCGTTATTGTGAGACACTTTTATATCAAGCTGAACTTTGGTCTTCTTTAGTTTGTTTAATGGGAATAGATCCTCAATATCCTCAATTACTCTTAGAGGAAGCTTGGAAAAAAGTCCTTTTTAATCAATTTCATGATATTTTACCTGGTACTTCTATTACCGAAGTATTTACAGAAGCTAATCAAATGTGGCTTGAAGTGATAGAAACAGGTGAGACTCTACTCAATAATGCCCTAAAGTCTCTAGCTTCTAGTGTAATTATACCTAGCGCACCTGACCCAGACTCTCAACCAATTCTTATTTTTAACTCACTTAATGGTCTGGGTTCTCAATTGATTACTTTACCTCAAAAAGAGGGAAATTGGACTATTAGTAATGCAGGAGGAGAGTCTTTACCCTCTCAATATTCGGCTGAAGGAGATCTCTTATTTTTAGCTGAGAATATCCCCTCTATTGGTTATGCACTTTATTGGCTATCTCCATTAAAGATACCTTTACCTACGATGAGAGGAGCTAAAAACCTGATCCTTTCATCTATCTTAGATAATGGACTAGTCAGAGTGACTGTCAACTCAAAAACGGGTAATCTAGAGAGTATTTTTGATCTTGTAAGTCAGCAAGAAGTCTTAAATGGTGCTGGCAATGAATTACAAGCTTTTCAAGATGAGGGTCAATATTGGGATGCTTGGAATATAGACCCCAAATATCAGGAATACCCCCTAGAGTCAACAGAATTAAAGTCTATTCAGTATTTAGAAGAAGGTCCTTTGCGCTGGAGGATTAAAGTAATTAGGACTTTTAGAAAGTCTATTTTTGAACAAGACTACTGCTTAGTTCTCGGTTCAGCTATTTTGACTATTTCGACTAGAGTAGACTGGCAGGAAGAACATATCTTAATTAAAGCTTCCTTTCCTTGGAACCTCACTGGGGATATAGTAACGTATGAGATACCCTGTGGCAGTATTACACGTCCTGCAAGTCCACAAAACCCCCAAGAGGAGGCAAAATGGGAAGTACCCGCCTTGCGCTGGGCCTCAATAACTGATCCCTCATTAGACTATGGGGTAAGCTTACTCAATGACTCTAAATATGGCTATGATACTAGTCCAAATAGAATGCGTTTAACCTTACTGAGGGGTTCTCGTTGGCCAGACCCTCAAGCAGATCTAGGAATACATACGTTCGATTATGCAATTTATCCCCACCAGGGAAACTGGAAACAGGCCAAGACTGTCCAAAAGGGTTTAGAGTTTAATTGTCCTTACTTAGTTTTGACTGATTGGTTAAAAAGGACAAAAGAGAGTAGATTTCTTTCTCCTTCTGAGAGTCTACTATCTTGGCAGGGAACCCATTTGATTCTGATGTCTCTCAAACAATCTCAAGAGGGTTCAGAATGGATTATTAGACTATATGAGGGTGAAGGTAAAGCAGCTAAACTAGAATTAGAGAGTAAGGCAAATATAAGACTATCTCACTCTCTAGACTGTTTAGAAAGACCTATCGAAGGATCTACAGAGGTTAAACCTTGGCAAATAGTTAATTTTTCTCTCAAACTCGCTTAATCTTCATGATCTTCAAAAGGATCACCTAATTCTGCAGATGGTGGTCCAAAAGCGGTATAAATGGCATAGCCTGTAATCACTACGATAGTTGCAATGAGACTGACACTAAGAACTATTGCAGGTTCCATAAGTTTCAAGGAAATAAATTTTTGCTTACTTAATCAATTGTAGGCGAGAATAGCTGGTTATAGAGACGACATTCTAGATGAAGCTTTCTAAATAGCATCCCACTGAATATTATTAATCCCGGCCGCGCCTGGATAGTCTACGCGAGTTAACATATTTTGTGCTACTATCGGCCGCTAGATGAATTGGGGACAAGATGTCTGTTAACTACCTTTATAAAGATGAGAATGAGCAAAAAGTTCATATTAAGGCCGATCTTGCTTTCATAACTTTGTATCCGAAGTTACCAGAAAATACACCAATCAATAAAGTATCTGATAGGATAGCAGAACTGGTTAAAAATGAAGCAAATAGCATTTATGGTTCCCAACCAAGTTCAGGATCATTAAATAACTCCAAAGGTAGATGGAATGAATTCAGCTTTTTATATAGCGCTCATACTTCTATACTTACTAAAAAAGATAATTTATATTTAGTAAAAATGGGTAATAGACCTCTTGCAAAAATAAAAATTAAATCAATTTAAGTCCCAAAAACTCTATTTCTTTCCCCTATTGCCTATTCCCTATTGCCTGACGAATGCCTGAAGTCTACTACTTATTTCTAAATATTGTTCCACACTGCAATTGTCATATCCATATTCTGCTTGTGGTAGCTGAAGATGAACTCTAGAATAACGATGAGCATCTAAAAAAGGTGAAAATGAGTCATTCACAAGAGCTATTTTATAGCCACTTGATTCAAAACCTAAATCTAGAAATCCTGCGCCGCTAAAAAATGAAAAAATTATTGGCGATTCACCCATAGTAATAATTTAGTTGTCTATTGGCAATAACCTTTTTATTATAGTCACTTAGGCTTTAAAAACTAATCTCAGAGATGATCTGTAACCTCTGAGATTAGTTAATTTTAAGCTTTAACTAGTAACCCACTATGTCGTAAGAGAGGTTCTGTTTTCGGTTCACGCCCTCGGAAAGCCTTAAAGACTTCCATGGGTGGTAAACTACCTCCTAAAGCTAAAACAGTCTCACGGAAGCTTTTTCCAGTGCATTGAATGGCTGTTTCATTTTCTAGACCTACCTCTTCAAAGGCTGCAAAAGCATCAGCACTTAAAACCTCTGCCCATTTATAACTGTAATAACCTGCAGCATATCCCCCGGCAAAGATATGCCCAAAAGAACATAAGAAAGCGTCTTCTTCTAGAGGTGGTATTACTGTAGTTGTCTTAGCGAGGTTATTTCTAACATCTTGGACTGTTTGTGGTCCATTAAGGGGTTGATAATGATGGTGCAGAGCGAGATCTAATAGACTAAAGTGCAACTGGCGCAGCATTCCCGAAGCACTCATATAGTTTCTTGCATCTAGTAGTTTCTGATAGTAGTGTTCAGGTAAGGTCTCTCCAGTTTCATAGTGTTTAGCCATACCAAAGAGAGTTTGACGGTCATAACACCAGTTTTCCATAAACTGACTCGGTAATTCTACAGCATCCCACTCAATATTATTAATCCCGGCCGCGCCTGGATAATCTACGCGAGTTAACATATGCTGTAGGCCATGTCCAAATTCATGAAAGAGGGTTGTTACCTCATCAAAAGTCATCAAACTTGGTTTATCTTGAATAGGAGGAGTCTGGTTACAGATTAAATAAGCGACAGGAAGACGAACCCCTTGAGCTAGTTTAGCTCTACCTACACAATCATTCATCCACGCACCACCGCGTTTTTCAGCAGGACGACTATAAGGATCAAGATAAAAGTAGGCTATTGCTTGTTCATTTTCATCTCTAACTTGAAAATATCTGACATCTTGATGCCATACAGGAGTTTCTCCATCGTTGGCAATAATACTTACACCGAAGATTCTTTTAGCTAGATTAAATAAGCCCTCTAAGACTTGTGGTAGGGGAAAGTAAGGACGTAATTCTTCAGCATTGAAGTCAAACTTTGCCTCTCTTTGACGTTCTGCCCAATAAGGGATGTCCCAGTGTTTTAAGTCTTCTTGCTGCGAAAAGCTCTTTAGTTCTTCTAATTCATTGATCGCTGCTTGATAGCTTACTTGACGTAGTTCTTCTAAAAGTTGTTCGACTACTTCTACACTAGGAGCCATTTTACGAGAAAGACTGACTTCTGCATAGGTTGTATAACCCAATATTTGCGCTTGTTCTCGGCGTAACTTTAAGATCTCCTCAATGAGCATACTATTATCTAATTCCCCACTTGAGGCTTTAGTAACTACAGCTTTGTAGAGTTTCTCTCTTAAGGGGCGATTACTACCATATTTCATAAAGGGAATATAGGAGGGATAGTCTAGAGTGATTACCCAAGGACCTGCTTCGGTTGTTGCTGCTGCTTCCCCTTCACTACGCGCTGTCTGGGCTGCTAATTCTAAACAACTAGTAGGTAATCCAGCTATTTCTTCTGCTTGTGTCAGTTTGAGTTTAAAGGCTTTGGTAGCATCTAGAACATGATTACTGAATTTATTGGAGAGTTCACCTAATCTTAGACGATTTCTATTAAATTGCTCAAGTCGTTCTCCTTCTAGTCCTACACCAGAGAGTTCAGCTTCCTGTAGAGATGACTCAATGATGCGCTGTTGTGCACTCTCAAGACTAGACCACTCCTGACTATTTTTGAGGGCTTTAAAAGCTTTATAAATAGGCTGACTTTGCCCTAAACGACTAGAAAATTGAATAACTTGGGGCTGCATTGTTTCATAAGCTCCGCGTAAAGCAGGACTGTTTTTGACTCCCATTAGATGTCCGACAATACCCCAAGTCCAAGTCAGTTTCTCCTCTAATGCAGTTAAAGGTTCAACCAGTCCGCTCCAGGTTGGGGTAAGATTTGCTTCTAATTGGGTCAATTCAGTTTCTAATTCCTGCAACAGTTGCTTCATAGCTGTTTCAACTTGTTCAGGACTGATCAGATCGAAAGGTGGTAAACCTTTGCCTATTAATAAAGGGTTATTTTGTAAAATGTTCGTCATTGAAGGTTATATCTACTAAGTCGCTCTAAACTTAGCCTAGCGCGATCTTCTTCTTTTGAGCTAGTTATTGACTTGTGGGGATAACCGAAAAGGTTCAGACTATCAAGCTAAACCTCAAGATAATGTCATCAAAATCTAAGTTGCCTCCTTCTTGGAGATCTTCAAAGCAATAACATTGGGACCTAAGTTAGCAGCATGAAGTCACAGGTGTTCCCGTTCGCTAATCTAAATATTAGATATCTGAAATATTTTTGCAGTATATTTCGAGAAATTATGACGTTTTCTCCTGACTCAGATGCCATTTCGCCTCTTGAGACTGCCTTAGATGAGTACGAGTCAGCGCTTGTTAATTGGCACGAAAGCACAAGTCCTTCTACTGAAGAGACTGTGAATATTCTTACAGCTAGAGATTGAGTGCAAAAATACTTAGAAGCTGAAGATAGATCCCCGGCTAATCTTTTAGCTCGCTTAGTACATATAGATAGCCAGTTGCAAAAAAACGCCGCCTCCATCACTAAAATTCTCGACTTAGCGGCTTATTCGATAAACCTACAAATAGAAACAGCACCCATATCATTAGAGATTAAGAAATTACCTTACATAACTATGACATTGCAGCTAATTTTATTTTTTTTTCTTGGGTCTATTTTTGGGACTTGGCTGGGGCAGGGGCTGTGGCTACAGCTGGGGCTGTTGCTGTGGCTGGGGCTGGGGCTGTGGCTACAGCTGGGGCTGTGGCTACAGCTGGGGCTAGGTTTGGTGGTGTTGGCGTTGCTGTTTCTGTTTATGTCGCGGATAGAGTTGATATTCCTGGCGAGCTGGCTGTGGGTGGTGCTGGTGGTGTGTGGGTGGCTGTGGCTGTTGCTGGGGCTGGGGCTGTTGCTGGGGGAGTTGCTGGGGGATGAATATCTCGAAGTACCCGAAGCAAAAAGATATAATAAAGGGCTGATTTTTGGACTTCTTACTCTCACAGGAATCTTGGGGATTAACTTAGGAATCGTTTTAAAAATAGGATTATTTAATAATCTGTATGTATTAGAAAAAATCTTAGGAAGTGGCGGACTGTTGGTTTTATTAGCATTAACCCCTTATTTACATCATAAATTGAAGGTTGCTGATTATCGTTCAAGGGAGAACGATTTAATCTCGTTGAGGTAGTCCTAGCCTAGGGTGTTAACTTTGGACAAAAAAAGCCAATATGGGGTTTAGCCAGCAATTCTAATTTTGAGCTGGATAAGCATTTCAGGATTTTACACTGGGTAAATTCTTGGAAATGGTAGCAGGAAAAACACTCCAATTCACGATTTTTTCTAGCCCTAAGCTGGATAGTACACTAAAAATCGCCCGAAATATTTACCCAAAAAGCGATAGTATAAATCGTCAAACCATTACTGTGTCTAAAACTGAGAATTGCTGGTAAAGCCGACTTGAGCTATGCTATCTTTGAGCGTGCCAATTTGAATGGCGCAGGTTTTATCGGTGCTACACTCTATAATATTGGTCTGGAATACGCCGATTTGGCTTATGCTGACTTTCGTGATTCCGACATCTTTAAGTCCCATCTCTGTAGTGGAGGTAATTTGATTTGGCAAACCACTATGCCCGATGGAACTATTGAGGAGGGTCCCTACTATGGTGGATGGTAATTCTACCCTTGGGGTGGCTACCCTTACGGGGACTACCCTACGGGCGGCTACGCCTACATTAGTTGCAGCCATTAAGGGGGCAGTAGTAGTGAATGCTTTAAGTTTCTGCAAAATATCTTGTTTAGAATAAGTATCAACTCAAAAGGTGAATTGAGAGTTGTCTTATCTTCAAAAGGAGCTTGTTGTGAAATTTCCTGTATTCCAGGAATGATTTCTCTAGGGTATTATTAACTGTGTTATCAATAAACAAATCTTAACCATGAGATGTAATTCCTCTTTTAAACTTTCCCTACAAAGATCAGGTATCTTTTTAGCTAGTGGCTTAACCCTTGTTGGAACTAGCACTTTTGCTGTTAAAGCGGATGAAACACCGATAGTTGAAAGTGCGACTATTCTCAAGGAAACTCCCCATGCGGTAGAAACCGCAGTACCCCCTGCAGAACCAACAGCACATATAACATCTAATAAAAGCACCTCACCGAGAGAAATTTCCATAAAAAGAACTGATTCTGGCTCAATATCAAGTAAGAATCAATATATTGACATAAACCAGTATGAGATTCAGCCAAAAGAAGTCTATGGTTCTCCTAGCAAAGTAATAATCAGTGAACGCCGTTCTAAATGTCGAACAATTATTGACCAAGGACGGCTAATTAAGGGAGAATGCACTTTATCTAGTAGTCCTGCAACGGTCACCCCTGTTGTCAATAGTGAGTTAACTCCTAAAAGAGAACGTTCAGTTTCTCTACAAATTAATCCAAGACAGTTCACTAGAAGATTACGCCCTCCTGTTTATGTAGCCTCCATCTCGCCGAGAATAGCTTACGAAACAACTGTTTCATTTCAGCAGCCTTTTAATACAGTACCTCTCAACGGAGCCTATCCACAATTAGGACTAGAAGCAGTACCTTTAGAATATTCTCGCGCTACTACCAATGTTCCTCTTATCCCTTCTGCTGAGAATAGAACTTCTCTGATTTTCCCTCTGGCTATTCCTGCAGCTATTTCTTCGGCTTTTGGTTGGCGCATTCATCCAATTACAGGCACAAGTAGAATGCACACAGGAACAGATATAGCCGCACCACTAGGTACACCCGTTCTAGCTGCCTATCCTGGTCAGGTAGAAACTGCGGGTTGGACTAATGGCTATGGTTTAATGATCGCCTTGCAACATGAAAATAACACTCAAGAATCACGCTATGCGCACCTTTCGGAAATCTATGTTCAACCAGGTGAGTGGGTAGAACAGGGAACTGTCATTGGTAAAGTAGGTAGTACGGGTTTTTCAACTGGTCCCCATCTGCATTTTGAATGGCGACACCTGAGCGCTGCAGGTTCTATCCCTGTGGATGCAGGCGCACACATACAGTACGCACTAAATAATCTAATTTATTCCCTACAAAGAGCACAAGCTACCACACTGCAACCTCAAGGATAATGTAGCTAAAAATAGCCGTTTTCTAGTAAAAAATCAGGGTTAATCTGCTCTAGGGAGTTATTTTTGTGTTGGATGAGCTTTTCTACATACTTACCGAGAATATCTCCTTCTAGATTGACCCATTGATTTAATTGGAGATACTGAAGATTAGTTTCGAGATAGGTGTGAGGAATGACAGCCACTTTAAACCAGCTTCCTAGTGCCTCACACTGAGCAATAGTCAAACTAATCCCATTGACGGCTAGACTGCCCTTAGAGACAATATAGGGAGCAATTGAGCGCTCCCAATTTTCCCGCTCTTCTGGGGGCGAGGCAAAAATCATCTCCCAAGAAGTGGCAGAGACAACAGACTCAACTAAACAACCAATACCATCAACATGACCAGTTACAAAATGTCCGCCAATTTTACTCCCTACTTTTAGAGAAGGTTCTAGGTTAACCAAAGAGGCAGTCTTAGCGGCATGGCCTAAAGTAGTACGAGAGAGTGTTTCTTGGGAAGCTGTAGCAATAAAGCCTTTATTGAGAATTTCTTCAACAGTTAAGCAAACTCCATCAACCGCAACACTATCACCGATCGCTAAGTCTGCGACAATAGTATCAGAGCCGTTTAGAGTGAGGCTGAAACGATAGTTATCTAAAGAAGCTATTGAACCAAGTCCTTGTATTAATCCTGTAAACATAATCCACCAAAAAAGGTATTTGTCTGAAAAGTTATCGACAACAGAAGGTTATCTTAAGTCATACTGTGAATGTGTTACTAGGCTAATCTCTCCTGATTCTCCCATTATCTCCTCATAGACTGTAAGAGGCTACGCCCATGATAGAAATGAAAGTTGCTGGAATTGCTCTAGATGCTGCCACTCATAGCCCAATTGTTCTACTTAAGGATGGTTCAGAACGCCGTGCCTTACCAATTTTTATTGGACA
>CASBQB010000403.1 GCA_949127655.1 Chroococcales cyanobacterium PMM_0086
ATGAACAAGGCGCTTGGCAAAGCGTTACTCTAGTAGAAGAGCACAAAATCTGTTAAAACTAAAGATCAGTGATGTTACAGTAATTTTACAAAAGGAGGAGAGACTTTGCCACATAGCATCGTGACTGAGGTTTGTGAAGGGATTGCTGACTGTGTTGATGCTTGTCCAGTTGCCTGCATTCACCCAGGACCAGGGAAGAACCTCAAGGGACTTGATTGGTATTGGATAGATTTTGCCACTTGTATTGATTGTGGCATCTGTTTACAAGTTTGTCCTGTACAAGGAGCAATCTTAGCTGAAGAAAGACCAGATTTACAGAAAACCCCCACCTAAAATAATGAGTGATTTACTAGAAGTCCAAGGAGTCTATGCAGGATACATTAAAGATCTCAATATTTTGCAAGGAGTGAGTTTAAAAGTAGCTGCAGGAGAGCTAATTGTGGTAATTGGACCAAATGGCTGCGGTAAGTCAACTCTTCTCAAGACCATTTTTGGGCTTCTAGTGCCTAATCAGGGAACTATCACTTTTAATGGTAAAAGTCTAGTTGGACTGAGATCAGATCAGATCGTTCATCGGGGTATGGGCTATGTACCTCAAATCTGTAATGTCTTCCCCTCTTTAAGCATAGAAGAAAATCTGGAGATGGGAGCCTATATTAAACATGGTTCTTTAACTACCCAAAAAGAGACCATCTATACAATGTTCCCTCGTCTAGCAGAACGCCGCAAGCAACGCGCAGGAACCCTCTCAGGGGGCGAACGTCAAATGTTAGCTATGGGTAGGGCTTTGATGTTACAACCTGATTTACTACTCCTAGATGAACCCTCTGCAGCTTTATCGCCCATTTTAGTAGAAGATGTCTTCGCCCAAATTCAGGCTATTAATCAAGCAGGAACTTCAGTACTACTTGTCGAGCAAAATGCTAAAAAGGCTCTGACCATGGCAGACAGGGCTTATGTTTTAGAAAGTGGTTGTGATCGCTTTCAAGGAACAGGGTTAGAACTTTTAAATGATCCTAAAGTAGGAGAACTTTATCTAGGGACAAACTATCACACCAATTCTAGTAAAATATAATAAGTAGGAGTTTCTTCTACCTTCTATATTATGTTTTACAAGGGCATTAATAAAACCTATGTCAAAGTTACACTTGATCGAAACCTTCGGTAGTGCTATTTCTCAATTTAGCAGTCAGGTACTCCATCAAGAACAAGCAGAAAGACAATTAAATAACTTAGACCTAGATTCTCTCAACCCACAACTAGAAAACAAAAACGCCACAGAAGTCATAGAATGGGCTGATCAAACTTTTCCCGAAGGACTAGTTATGACTACTAGCTTTGGTATTCAAGCTGCAGTTATGCTACATCTAGTCATTCAAGTAATCCCTAATATTCCGGTAATTTGGATTGATACTGGTTATCTGCCTATAGAAACCTATCGCTTTGCAGAAGAATTAACAGCACGTCTTGGGCTTAATCTAAAAGTCTATCAATCTCCCCTCGGTCCAGCTAGAATGGAAGCTTTGCACGGTAAACTCTGGGATAGAGATGATGTACATTCTCTTAATCTATATGATCAAATTCGTAAGGTAGAACCCATGCAGAGAGCCTTACAAGAATTAAAAGTTACAGCCTGGTTAGCCGGTTTAAGACGTGGACAAACTAATCACCGTCAAACCCTCTCTAAACTTGCTCAACAGGGAACTCACTACAAGGTTCATCCTATCCTAGACTGGAACTCCAGAGATATCTATCAATATCTGACAAAACATGATTTACCCTACCATCCTTTCTTTGATTTAGGCTATGTATCTGTAGGAGATTGGCATTCTAGTCGTCCTTTGATGGCTGATGATACCAACGAAAGAGATACTCGCTTCAATGGCTTAAAACAAGAATGCGGCTTACATTTACCCCTCTCTCCTGGCGGTGCTAAAAGCTTAGATTCAAGTACCCTATAATTGTACTGCATTATCTAGATATTTGCAGTACAATCTAGACTATTCTTAAAGAGAAGTCACTTCAATTTCAATCTCAGCGGTAACTTCTTGGTGAAGTTTAATCTGCACTTTGTAAGAACCAGTGTGACTAATTTCAGGTAAAGTAATACCACGACGATCAATTTCTAAATTAGCAGTAGACTGAATCAGATCAGTGAGTTCTTGGGGGGTAACTGTACCAAATATAGAATTTCCCTCCCCTACTTGCTTACCAATAACAAAGCGTCCAATAGTTTCTAAAGCAACTTTGCGATCTTGTGCTTCTTGTTTCTGGGCGATCAGACGTAGACGGTCTTTCTCTCTTTTGAGTTCGACCTGCTTAAGAATACCACGAGTTGCTAATACGCCCAGTCCTTGGGGAATTAGATAATTACGAGCATAACCGGGAGCAACCTCTACTAAATCACCGACTTGACCCAATTTTGTAACATTTTGATTTAGAACAACTGATAAACGTTTGACCATATTTTCTCCTCTAAGTGAGTCAGGTTAAAATAAAGACTCCAAACCTATTAATATATAATATTTAAGCTACATAAAGCAAGCATTAAAGGGTCAAGTAACAATTAAATTGAAAAACCCCTGCTTGTTATACTCTAGCTAAATCGTATAGAATGGCCGCAAAGTAAAGAACATTACTCTTAAAACAAAATTGTGTCAAAGTATCGTTGGTTAGTGTCAATCGCATTAGGGTTAGGAGTATGGACAATTGCTCAGCCAGGACTAACTCAAGCTCTCGTTCCCTACAGTCCAGCATTTAAAGCAGAACAGTTTGAAGAAAAAGGCATGGATTTAGCCCTACAGGTTGAATACCTATTGAGATTCCGTTTAGACGAAACAAGCGTCAATTCTGCCATCTCAATGGCACAGTTAGCGACTCAATTAGCGCCCAATCGATTTGAAACTTGGCGCATTTTAGGACTACTCTATGCACAGCAAAAAAAGGTTGACCAAAGCTTGATTGCTTTGCAAAAAGCAGTCTCTCTAGAACCCAAAAATCCCGTCAATTATTTTTTACTAGGGAGAGTCTATTTTCAACAAGGGGATTATCTAAAAGCCCAAACAAATCTAGAACAAGGGCTGAAAATTAAACCAGACTCAATAGAAGCTCTTTTTGACCTAGGCAATACAAAACTAAAATTAGGGCGGTTTCCAGAAGCAGTAACGAGTTATCAAAAAGCTCTAGCACTGGATAAGAAGTTTTGGCCAGCACTGAACAATATAGGGTTAGTGCGCTATGAAGAGGGAAATATAGCTGGAGCAATCAAAATATGGCAAGAAGCAATTAAGATAGATAGTCAACAGGCCGAACCACAACTAGCCTTAGCTGTAGCCCTCTATCAACAAGGACAAACAGAAAAAGCATGGCAAACAGCAGCTAAAGCAATTAGTCTAGACAATCAGTATGCAGACCTAAAATTTCTCAAGGAAAATCTTTGGGGTGAACGAATTATTCAGGATACGCAAAAGCTCTTAAATACGCCAAATATCCAAAATGTGCTTAGATCTTTGAATAAAACACCCACAGCTACTGCTTCCCCATAGCCAGAAAAATTTGCTCAATAAAGGCTTGATGATCTATAACAGGTTTAGAAACATAGCCATCAGCCCCACTATTGCCAAGAAGATGTTCAGCATCACCCTCCATAGCATGGGCTGTAACTAGTAGAATAGGAACCCAAGCAGTCAAAGGATTAGACTTGAGAATTTTGCTGATGCAAATGCCATCTACAGCCAGTCCCTGATAGAAACTATTTGACAAAGAGACATCCATAAGAATAATATTGACTTCTTTATTGAGCACTAATCGAAGCACTTCCTCAACATCTTCAGTCCCTTTGACCTCTAGTGGAGTCAGTTTCGTCAAAATCTTGGCAAAGACTCGAAAGTTAAGCGGATCGTCTTCTACAATCAAAACGGTAGTCATAGCAATTTTTTAACAAGAATTGTGTTTAAATTAAAGAACAGGAGTATTCACAATAGGGGATAACCACTCATGGCAAAACAGCTAAATCTCTTAGCAAACGGACAGATTATTCCAACGCCACTCCATTTGGAGATGGAACGATCCTATTTAGAATATGCCATGAGTGTAATCGTTGG
>CASBQB010000404.1 GCA_949127655.1 Chroococcales cyanobacterium PMM_0086
GAACAGGTTGAAGACTGGGTAACTCTTACTCTCTGGCGACATTTACATCAAAAAATTATTCAAGCTTTAGATAGCTTAACACTTGCTGATTTATATTATGATGCTAGGAGTGCCCAAGCATTACAAGGTGAACAGGTCAATTTTATTGTCTAAGAAAGGAAAAAATGAAGAAAGAAGCTAGAATATATTCTGGAGGTTGTCACTGTGGTTCTGTTCGCTTTCAGGTAGAAGTTAAAGAATATAAGGCTACTGAGTGTAACTGTTCAATATGTACAAAGAAAGGCTTTCTTCATTTAATTGTTTCACCTGAACAATTCTTACTCCTTTCGGATAACGAATCTCTAACAAACTATACATTTAATACGCACACAGCTAAACATACTTTTTGCCGTATTTGTGGCATACATTCCTTTTATACTCCCCGCTCCCATCCCAATAAAATTGATGTCAATGTACGCTGTTTAGATGGGGATGTTTTGGCTGATTTTCAGATAGAGTCTTTTGATGGTCAAAACTGGGAAGCAAATATTACTCAAATTAGGGAAAAAGAGTCAATTTAGGTGTGGTCATTGAGATTAATTACCACCTTCTCTTTAACTACTCTAGTCTTACTACTCGCTGCGCTGCTCGATTACCTTCTAGGTGACCCCAAAGGGTGGTTACATCCCACTATAGTTATGGGATGGCTGATTAGAATTGGCACTAAGTTGAGCCTATCTTGGACAGATCAAAAAGAAGGCCGTCGTCTTCTTGGAATCTTACTCAATTTAGGATTAGTTTTAGGAAGTGCTGGACTAGGTTGGTCAATAATTAAGGTAAGTACTTGGCTGCATCCTCTATTAGGATTAGGGGTAGAATGTAGCCTCCTAGCTAGTTGTTTTGCTGCTAGAAGCCTCAGAAATGCCGCTATGGAGGTTATTTCCCCTCTACTAGAAGGACAGTCTTTATCAGCAGTTCGTCTGATTTTGAGTCAGTATGTCGGGAGAGATACTGGTGCTCTTTCTGAGACAGAGATCCTAAGAGCAGTTTTAGAAACCGTAGCAGAAAATACAACTGATGGAGTTACAGCGCCTTTGTTCTATGCAATATTGGGGGCATTAATACCAGGAGTCGGTCCTGTTCCTTTAGCTTTAGCTTACAAAACAATTAGTACATTAGATTCAATGATTGGTTATCGGAGGGAACCTTATACTGATCTAGGTTGGTTTAGTGCGCGCTTGGAGGACTATCTAAGCTGGATACCCTGTCGTTTAACCGTTCTAACCTTGGCGCTTTATTCTAGAAGACCTCAAGCTGTTTTAGCCATTTGTAGAAGAGATGGACCCAAAGATCCTAGTCCTAATTCAGGATGGAGTGAATGTGTCTATGCAGCGATCTTAAATGTGCAGTTAGGGGGAAATAATAGTTATCAGGGCGTGATTAAAGAAAAACCACTTTTAGGAGAAGATAAAGAACCTATTTCACCTTTCAAGATTGAACAAGCATTGAACTTGATGAGGGTCTGTTTTTTACTCTGGTTAGCTGTAGGGGTGGGGGTTTTAGTAATACAAAAAAATCTATTTTATTTAGTATACAATTACTTGTAACAAGAAGAAACTTGTCCAAAAAGAAGGTAAAGTTTTGGTTTAAAAACGGCTTGACAAGTTGTCTCATCTCATATGTAGTCAGCCTAGCTGTCCACCAGCTAAATTGTATAAATAGAAACAGTAAAATTCAAACAAGTAATTATGATCAATACAAATCAAGTAACTCTTGTGAAAGTTGCCGAGTTTCTCGACTACGATAATCTGAGCGTAGAACAATTGACTCAAGTGCCCCAAGTTACCATAAACAGCATTCAAGGAACAGGACTTAGGTCAACTCTAGAAGGGACAACAGTAACGAATGTAGCCGGAATAGTCACTGTAGTTGCTCTCAATGGGTTCTACCTCCAAGATCCCAATCCAGATAACAATGCAGCAACTTCTGAAGGTATCTTTGTTTTTACAAGTTCAAGACCTACCGTGAGTGTTGGTGACTCTATTCAACTCGATGGAAGGGTTGTGGAGTTTTCCTCTGGTGGGAATCAAGACAATCAGCCAATCACACAGCTTGATAGAACAGCCAACATAACTGTACTATCAACAGGCAATCAATTACCAGAAGCAATCGCCATAGGCGCAGCAGGCAGAAACCCCCCCACAGAAAGCTTCTATCCAGAAGGCGGCGGCATCTTCTTCTATGAAAGTCTCGAAGGAATGCGGGTAACAGTCAAAGATGCAATGGCAGTAGGTGCAACCCAGAACTTTGCCACTAACGCCCAAATCTGGACAGTCTCAGACCAAGGCAAAGAAGCAACGGGCATCAATAGTAGAGATGGTATTACAATTTCACCTGAAGATTTCAACCCAGAACGCATTCTGATCAATGATGGTCTCTTTCGTGGACTAGTTAGAGAACCAGGCGAGACAAATGACAGATTCACAATTCCCACAGTCAATGTGGGGGATTTATCCTCTTGTCATTCAAAATGTAGTCAGACTGGCTGACCTTGATGACCCCGCCTCCCTAGGGAAAGCTAATCTAGAATCAGGTGGAGAACAGGATGCTTTAGCTGAGTATTTGGCTGCTTCTTACAATAAGGAAAAAGGACAAGCAGCCCTCTCCCAAGCCGATACACCCCGCTCACAAGATGAACGCGTCCAAAACTCAATTTCCGTCAAGATACCGTTCTAGACGGCATTAGCACCCCTCCTCCCAAAACAGTTTTGGGTACGCCTGGAGATGATACTTTTGACTCAGTTGATCCTGGTCAGAAAAACTTCGTTGGTGATAAACAAATTCTCCTTACCGGAAGTGGCAACGACTATGTTGATGTAACTTTTGCTGCTGGAGGCAACCGCATCGATACAGGTAGTGACGATGATATTATCTTCGCAGGTACCAACAATCGCATTATTGCTGGCCGGGGTGACGATCTCATTTTCTTCGGAAAAGGCGGTAAAAACTCGGTTACAGGTGGTCAGGGTTCTGATCAATTCTGGTTGGTTACCGATCAAGGTGACTTACCCACTACAGCTAACACCATTACTGATTTCAATTTGACAGCAGGCGATGTCCTTGGTTTTGCTAATACTAGCCTTGACTTCGATTCACTCAATCTAGTTCAAAGCGGTTCCAATACCCTCATTAAAGGTCTTGGTCGTGACTTGGCTATCTTGTCCAATGTCCGCGCTAATAGCTTAAATGAGTCTGCTTTTGTCTTTGCCTAAAGCTACTGATTGAGCTTTTAATCTAATCTACCCTAAAGACGTACTATATTATATAGTGCGTCTCTTTCTATTTAAAAAACCTATTCACCCTTCACCATATTTAACCGCTCTCCCATAGCAATAAATAAAGGTAAAGATAGATTGATCGCTAAAAGACGTATTAGATGCCCTAGAGTCACAATATCTACATGATCAGTCAAATTTGTCGCAATCAAAATCATTTCTGGTGAACCACCTGGTGCTGTAACTAACAGACAGGTCAACCAATCCCAATCTGTTAAAATTTTGGCTATAACTGCAGCGACTATAGCTGTTAAAAAGGTCAAACTAATGGGTACTATCGAAGTGAACAACATTTTTAGTTTAAAGTTACCATAGACTGCCCAATATTCCCCTATGGTAATACCCAGTAAAATCTGCCCTAGTATATTAATAGCTGGTGGTAAGTTGAAACTATCTAATTGATTCCAGGAACTAGTATTAATAAATGCAACAAAGACTAACCCAGTCAAGATGGAGCAAAAGAGAGGAGCTGCGGGTATCTTCAGCTTACTACCTATCCTTACACAGATTAGAGTAACTGTAAATAAAGCAATTAATATACAGAGATGAACAATACCCAGATCGAATTGAGTCAATGTAGTTAAGATAGCCCTAACATCAGTCTCATTGGGTATTTTAACTAACGCAGGAATTACCAAAATAACTGTAGTAAAGCGAATCAACTGAATCAGAGAAACTAGAGAAATATTCCCACCATAGTCTGCAGCGATACTAGCCATTACTCCTATGTTTCCTGGTACTGTAGCTAACATCCCCGTCAAGATATCTGTTTTCTGCAAATAAGCATAGAGATAGCCAATTATTCCCCCAGAAACTATCAGAAAAATAGCCAGAAATACTAGAAGGGGTAGTTGTTTAGATAACTCTAAAATATAGCTATGTTCTAGAGAAACCCCAATAGAAAGACCGACTAAAATTTGTCCTACTTTGCGCGCATCGGGATTAGGTTTCGCTTCAGGATGACCCAAGTGACGATAGAGATAGAACATGATAGTACCTGAGAGAATACCACTCAATAACCAACTTCCCCCACCTAGTCCTACCCCATTGAGAACTAAACCTAAAAATAAGCCAGTCACTACCTGCAGAATAACTAACACAAAGGTTTCCTTCACTTAACTTCCGCCTCCTAATAAGAAAAGACTCAACAAAGTTCCAGTATTCCAAAGACTATGCAATAACATAGATGATAAAAGATTCCGACTTCGCTGATAGACGAAACCTAAAACAATACCTAAAACCGTCAAAGGTAAGACTTCTGAGAGGTTTAAATGGGCAAGTGCAAACAAAAAACCACTTAAAATAATGGCACCCCAAACAGGCAAATAACGAGTCAAAGAAGGTAAGAGAAAACCTCTGAATAAGATTTCCTCATAAAAAGGTGCAGCCAGACAAGCAGTGATAAAAAAGATCAATAAAACCCAACCATTTTGAGTTTCTATTGCTAGGAAGAGTAGGGGGTTACTTCCTCCTTGTCCCTGCCAAATTTGTTGATTTAGTAAAGCGATAAGAACCACTAAAGGTAAAGCAACCAAGTAACCCCCTATTCCTTGTAAAAACCAATTACCTCGCCATTCCAATTTAAACCAGTCCTTCGGTAAAGGAAAAAATGGTTTGATTGATAAATAGAGAATACCTAATCCTGCTGCAGACATTAAAGTATAAGTAATCAGAATTTTAATTGCTTGGAATAGTAGATTACTATCTAAAGCTTTCGTATCAAATAATTTTAAAACTAGAGGCAAAATTAGAAAGACTATTCCCTGACTAACTAGGAAAAACCCCACCACAAAAACCTGTAAAATTGTTTCCCATGTCCAGGGTGTTTCCCAAGCAAGATCATTTGCCCTGCTTAAAATAGCCTCTTTCCCTATCATTGACCATTGTGTTAACAGGAGAATTAAAATAATAATCCCTACAAGAATTCCCCCAAGAGGTAATATAGAGATAAGTAATAGTTTAACTAGAGCAATTAAAGCCTCTTTCTGTTCGGTTACTTCCAGTATTTTCAGGTCTTCTTGACGGGTTTCTTGCTGATATAATTGCCTTAAGCCATAATAACGAAACCATCCTTTAAGATGACTCTTTAACTCTACTTCAAGCTGCTCCAAGACTGGTTTTTCTGCCTCTAAACTGATTAAACCTTCAGCTAACTTGGCATATTTTTTATTTTCTACTACTTTATTTAAGTTAACCAGAGATTCAGTAGTTTTACCTTCTTTAGCTTGCAATAAACCTAAATTAAGGTACAGTTTTTCTGCATCTTTAGGACTATTTTTTATAGCTTCTTTATATTGCTTTTGGGCTGTTTCATAGATATTTTCACCAAATAAAGAGCGACGTAAAGAAACAACCTGTTCTGAATCTAACTTTTCTAATTTATATTGCGAAGCCTGTAAGATAAGATTAGATTGAGATAATTCAAGATTACTTTGAACTTGTTGTTCTTGAAAACTACTTACTAAAAAGAGCACAAATATAAAGGAAACTAGAATAGAGAGAATAATTAACAATTGACGAGGTATTTTCATTTAACTTTATCGAAGAGTTTGCCAGAGGATAAATGGATCTACGGTGCCTAAAATTATTCCCCTCTCTGATCTTAACCTCTCTAAAACAGAAGGGGTCACTAAAAGATAATGTTTTTGACCATCTTGGGACATTTGTTCTAAAGTGGCAAGGTCAACAGAAAGAACTTTACGTGTACTGTAAAAATCCAAACTAGGACGACTATAAGCAAAAGAAGTATAAACTATTTGGTTCATAGGGGTATGTTCTCTAATTAGACTAGCGACAGGTTTGACTGCAAAAGCTTCATTAATTTCCCAGACCCAAGAGGGAGAAAGCATAAACAGACATAAACCCAGATATAGTCCTCCAGCTAAGATCTCGAACCCATAAGGCTGCTTTTTTTTCACTCTTTCTGCAGTCATTCCAAAAGTTACTCCCAAAACAACAGCTAAACTTATTAATAAAGGTTGTGGGTTCTTAACCAGAAGATAAACTGCACCGACTAAGACTAAAGTACTCAGTAAATAAAAGAAAAAGATCAGAACCTTACGCATAACCTGACTAGAAGTTTCCTCAATTTCTCCTAAATAACCTCCAACAGCTAAGGCTAAGAAGGGATAGAGTGGCATAATATACCAGGGTAGTTTAGTCTGCATCAAAGAGATCATTAACAAATAGAGAAAAAAACCAACTAGAGTTAATTTAGCCCAACTTTGCGGTAATGATTTTTTAGCAAAAATGATTCCTCCAGGTAAAAACAACAACCAAGGGAAGCTATATTTTATTAATTCTAAGCCATAATACCAGAAAGGTTGACGATGTCCTTCAATACTTGTTGTTATCCTATTAATAGATTGTGAAGCAAAATGAACCTCAATGAAAGCTTTTCCATAATGTTCATATTGCACCCAATACCAGGCAATAACCGGAGTAAAACCGATGATTAAGCCTAGCCAAAGATAGGGACTTAGAAGAATCTTAACCCGTTTATCCCAGATAGTAAAACCTATCAAAATAGCCAGAAAAGCTAAAACTAGGATACCTTTTGTCAATGTAACTAGTCCTAAGCCTATTCCTATTCCTAGCGCCCAATATTGCCTCTTTTGGAATTTGAAAATAGACCAGATAGAGAGTAAAAAAAATGTATTTGAGATACCATCTAACATGGCTAGTCTACTATGTCTAGCTACAGGAAGTAAGGTTAAATAGACTATGGCTGTCCAAAGGGCACTTTCTTTTTTAGGAAAGATTTCTTGAGCTAGTAAATATAATAAAAATACTCCACAACCACTTATAAAGGCTGCAGGAAAACGACTTGTCCATTCACTAACACCTCCTATGTGGTAACTAATAGTGATTAACCAAAATAACAAGGGAGGTTTTAAGAAAAAAGGCTCTCCTAAATAGGTTGGATATAACCAATTACCTGATTTATACATATCTCTAGCAACGGTTGTATAATACCCCTCATCCCAGTCTCTTAAAGCAACATTGCCTAAGTTTATTAAATAGAGAAACGAGATAGCTAATAGTAATAATTGCCAGTTTTTAAGGTTTATTTTCATTTTTAATTAAATAGAGATAATACTGTTCATTAGAGATAAAGGAGTGGGTAAATTCTTTAACAGGCTGTATTTTTAGACTGTTTTGTGGTAGGGGTTGTTTCATTTCTTGGTTGAGAATTAATAAGATATCCTTCTGATTAGTCTTTAGTAACTCTTCTATCTGCTTAAAAATTTCTGCTAGATCTACTACTTTTCTTTGAGCATTAAATAAAACATAACTGCCGTATTTCTTGCTCTCTGGATAGTATATTTTTTCTTGAAGATAACCAGAAATAGGTGATATAGCAAAATCTTCACTTCCTACTAATATTAACTTATTGAGGGATTGACTTTTAAGATAATTAGCTGCTTCTCTACTAGCAGAAAAAGGTAGTGAAATATCTCTAATATAAGCTACTGTTCCTGCTAAGACATGACCAATTAAAATAGTTAAAATAAATGAACGTCTATAGGGTAATCTCTGCTTAAAATAGCCTTGTTCAGGATAATATTCAGCTAACCAAAGAGCCGTAATAAGAATAATATATAATGTTCCATAATGACGAGGTGAACCCAAAAATTTAACATAAGTAAAAAAGACTATTTGTAAACTAGCTAAGATATAGAAAAAGAGGGCAAAAGGTTTTTTAATCAGGAGTAATACCATAAAAGTAAATAATCCTAAAGACAATAGTGAGAAACCAGTTACATCTAAAAATTTACTATCAGATGGCACTATAATCATCATATAAGCATTCCAGATCCGGCTGATACTTTGTGCTAAACGATATAAATCAAATTGTAAAAACCATTGACTACCTCCTCCTTGTAAATTACTATCTCCTGGAGGTATTAAAGTCCAAATAGAAATAGAGATACCCAAGAAAAACACCACTAAACTTAATCCAAGATCAGACCATTTTTTGTTATCTTTAGTTAAAGCTTCTAACGCTAAAGTTGCTCCAAGCGCTAAACTAATTAATAAACAATAGGCATTAGTATTAGCCAACAAAGCTAGAAGAATAGCCAGCATTAAATAACTCTTCTGCCTTAAACTATAAATACTCAAGAAAATAAATAAAAATAAGATACCAATTATATAGTTTCTGCTAATTAGGGAATATTCATAAAGAGGTAAATAGCCAAAAATAAATAAGACCTTTTCCAGTTTTCTAAATGGTGAAAATCTCAAAAATATAAAAATACTTGTTGTAGAAAGAAAAAGATGCAATATTTTCATTAAAATAGGCTCGGAACTAATTTTATTTAGAACCAAAAGACATAAGTACCAAATAAAAGGATGTCCCTCATACTTTACTGCATCAACAAAATCAGTCCAAGAATGAGTATCTCTAGCAATTAACCAACCATTTAATTCATCGCGCCACATAGCATGATTAAAAATGCCCAATGAAGTTAAAATGAAAAAAATAACAGTCCAAAAAATACAAAAGTAAATTTTATTTTGCTGAATATTAGTTATTAGTTTTTGCATTAAAATTTAAGTAAGTAATAAAACTAGTTATCTAAATAGTTAGTACGAAAGCCGGTGAATCTTTGACAACGCTTACTGATTATCTCATTGATCTTGCCCTGACTTATCGCGATTTGTCCAACACCTCCCAAACCTCCCCCCTCTACTCCTGCCTTAAGTATTAAGAAATATAGCTAAATCTAAACCTTAGTTGCGAAATTGACTCAAAGCCTTAAGAAAGATGTTATTTTTTGAGGACTGAAGTTTTAAAAAAAGAGCGAATAATGAAAAGAGAAAAAGACATTTTCAGTGCAGGCTTAACTGCAGCATTAGGGGCTGGAATCGTTACTTCTTGGTTTGTTGGGCATGGACAAAACCCACTTATAGGAGTGGCTATAACCTTAACGGCTGGCTTATTTGCTGCCTTGTGTCATCAAGCAGATTTAATCTAACGAAAATTCTCACAATAGTCACGCATTTGATTAGGTTATCCTGAATGTCTCAACTTTTGTAGTGCTTTTTTCTCAATTTGGTGCACTCTTTCTGAAGAGATATTCAGGTGACTACCTAACTCGGCAAGAGAAGTCATTTCTACTATAGTACTTATATTTCAGTAAATATGTTCAGGCATCATTGAGGATTGCTATAGTAGACATTCAAATATTTTTTGCTATATATAGATCTATCTCTTATAAAAACATATTTCATAATGAAAGTCAGATTAGCTAGTGTTTTGTATAGCACTTGACTACAATTGATTCTAGAAATCAGTGTTAATATTAGGCAGGGAAATTGCACTTAATTTCTCCAAAGGTATAGAAGTATCTAAAAATTCAGGAACAAACCTCACAATATAAGTGATTACGTTGACACATCGAGGATATTGACAATGATGTCTCAAATGCCAAATAGTCAGAGTCAAGTGCATCAAAACTCTTACCCTGCTCAAATGCTGCAACAATTATCAGAGTCTAAAACAAGTGGTCTGCTTAAAGCCTCATGCCAATCGGTGGATTGGTACTTTTATTTTGACATAGGTCAACTTATTTTTGCTAATAATACAGTAGCACCTGGGGATCGTTTAGATCGTCATTTGCGCCGTTTAACGCACGAAACAGAAACGCTGACCCGTCAAATTTGTTTAGAAACTGAAGCCAATTTTAAGTCTAATTTTTGTACGAACTTATTTGAACGTTCAGACTACCAAATCATTGCTTATTTAATCAAAAATAAGTTCATTAAATTAGCTGATGCAGCTACTTTACTCAGAAGAATCTCTATAGAAGTTATAGAAAGCTATTTATTAGTAGCTAGTGAACAAATAACTCAAGAATTCATACCTCAAAAATCAGATTCCTCTCGCATTCCCTGTCAATTTGATCTCAACAATCTCCTAGAGGAGTCTCATAAGCGAGTAAAAAGATGGAAATCAATGACTCCTTACATTTTAACACCAGATCAAAGACCTTACTTTGTTAACAATACCTATGCACAACAAAACTTACAACTCAAGCATCAGCAAAAGTTAAGCAAACTACTCAGAGGCTTTAGCTTTCGTCATATAGGTGCGCTTTTAAATCAAGACGAACTAGCCTTAGCAGTGCGTCTCTATCCATTGATCAAAAACCAAGCCATTCTCTTAAGAGAACCACAACATCCCTTTGAACAACTACCAAAATTTTCAGCACCAGCAGCAGAAGAGATTACCCAGCAACCAGCACCAGAACAAATAGAAATAGACAAAAATACCTTCATTGGGCAATATGCAGAAACCATTCAAAAACATTGGAAAATTGTCTGTGTAGATGATAGTCAGACGATTCTCAATGAAATAAGTCGTTATCTGGGGACTGAGGAATTTGAGGTTCACACAATCAACGAATCTGTTAAAGCACTGATGCAAATTATGACTATTAAACCTGATTTAGTCTTGCTTGATGTCGGGATGCCAGGTTTAGATGGATATCAACTCTGTTCCCTTCTGAGAAAATCGCCTCTTTTTAAAACAACACCATTAGTGATGGTGACAGCAAATACGGGAATTATAGACAGAGCAAAGGCTAGATTAGCAGGAGCAACTGACTATATGACCAAACCTTTCAATCAAATGGAACTCCTGAAAATGGTTTTCCGTTATTTGACCTAATTTTCCCACATAGCTAGAACAGTGTTAAGAAGACCAGAAAGAACTTTACTCTAGGAAAAAAACAAGTCAGGTAAATCATGGTTACTATTTTAGTCGTAGAAGATACTCCTTCAGAAAAAGAACTGCTCAGCCTCTATCTACAGGATGGTGGCTACCAAATCATCCAAGCAGAAAACGGCAAAGAGGCTCTAGAAAAGGCCATTAACAACAAACCAGACCTGATTATTTCAGATGTAGTGATGCCAGAAATGAGCGGGTTAGAACTTTGTCGCAATATTAGGAAAAGTAGCGCAACTCAAAAAATTCCCATCATTCTCTGCACCTCAAAAAATCAGGAAATAGATAGAATATGGGGCATGAAACAAGGGGCTACTGCTTATGTGACGAAACCCTATACAAAAGAAGAAATGCTAAACACTGTAAAAACGATTATTAAATAAATCAGTGATTAATTTATGGTAAGTACTAACATTGCCCCCACGCAGTCCTATCTGCATTTTCTGGTTGGAAAAGGAATTAAAGCAGTAATATCTATGGAGAAGGTATTAGAAGTAATCAGTATACCTGTAGAAAGGATCACCGCGATCCCCAATATGCCTATCTATGTTTTGGGACTTCTTCACCAAAGAAGTAGAGTACTTTGGTTAATCGACTTACCCGAATTCCTAGGACTACCACCAATTAACCTCAATATTCAAGAATACAACATAGCAATTGTTGAAATTCAGCAAAAATTAGCTGGACTAGTAGTGCTAGAAATTCAAGAAGTGACTCGATACCCAGCCGAGTCAATAGAACCTCAAGAAAAAGATTTTCTAATACCTCAACTACAACCTTATTCTCAAGGAAATCTCCGTAAATCAGAAAAAGAGTTATTGCCCATCTTAGATGTAGAAAGTATAGTCAATCAACTGTCTCAATAGAGTTTTAAGGTAACTTTTATGACGAATAAATCTCCAGAAGAGTCAAATACATCATCTAATACAGAAAAAGTCAATCAAACACAGACAAATAACTCTTCTGCTAATTTAAAATATGTTGAAGAACAAGCCGAATTGCTATCACCTAGGTTTGATATGTATGAACGGGCAAAAGTCAAAATAGACAAGTCTACTCAGTCTAGACCCCCATTATTTCAACAGCTTTATGACTTGCCAATCCGCACTAAGCAAATCATGGCATCTGTACTTTTTCAGTTGATTTCTATAGTGGGCATTGGGGCGTTAGGAGGTTACTTAATTGTTTCTTCTGGAAGAAGTCAACTAGAAAGGCAAGCCTCCTCAGAAGTAGAAATGACTCAACAAAGTTATTTAGTTAAAGTAAACCAAATGGGGTTTGGTTCAAAAGGACAAGTTGATAACTTGGGAATTATCCAAATAGCTAATACTTATCAACAAGGAAAACCCCTAGATCCGAAATTAGAAAGCACAGTTAAACGTGTTTTTCAAAACGAGATAAACACCAGAAAAATTGAATATGTGACTTTAGTAGGTACAGATTTCAAAGTTATAGTCAACGCCAACAAAAATCGCAAGGGACAAATATTCAACCCAGATAACCTAGTCCAAAAAGCAATAGACCAAGACAAGCAAATCAAAGCAAATAGTATTATTAGCTGGGAAGAATTAAGGAAAGAACAGGCTAACATCAGAAAGAGTTTAGATCAATTTCAGGGAAAAAATTTATTAGTTCGTTTCGTGGCTACCCCAGTTAAAGATCCAGCTACTTCTAAAATAATAGGAGTATTAATCTTCGGAGATGTAGCCAACGGAAAGCCACTCATTTTAGGCAGCGCAGTAGCAGCCACTAAAGGTGGCCTTAACGGAATCTACTACCGTCAGAATGAACAAGAATATACCCTAGCTACCTCTATTTTTGAAGCTGAAGGCTCCCTCACTCCTAAAACTCAAGTAGCGTTACCAGATAAAAAAATCATTAAACAAGCCCTAGGCAGCAAAGAAACCAGCATCAAAAGAAGTGTACTAATAGAAAAAACACCTCTAACGGTAGCGGCCAAGTCCATACCAAACACTTTTCTAGTGGATAGTAGTGCTAAGCTGATTTCAACTACCGAATCACTACCTGTGACTGTTATAGTGCGAGGCACCCCGGAAACATCCATCAATAACCTACTAGCCAAAAGTTTACAGCAAGAAACAATAGTCATCCTCTTAGCTTTAGCTGTTAACGCATTTTTAGCCTTGCTCTTAGGAAGACTGATTACTAAACCTATAGAAAACCTGCAACAAACCGCCCTGAGATTCCTTCAAGGGGATCGCACAGCCAGAGCAAAAATCCAAGGACAGGATGAAATCGGTCAACTGACAGCAACTTTTAATGAATTAGCCGAAACCATCACCAGATCTGAAAGAGAACAGACACAGGAAACAAAAAGAGAACAGCAACAAAACAAAGCACTGCAAGAAGAACTCTTTAAACTTTTAATGGACGTAGAAGGGGCAGCAAGTGGGGACTTGACAGTACGCGCCCAGATCACCTCAGGTCAAATAGGTATTGTAGCTGACTTCTTTAACTCGATTATTGAAAGTTTAAGAGAAATTGTCACACAAGTTAAAGAATCAGCAGGACAGGTGAACACTTCAGTAGGAGAGAACGAAGATGTTATTAGAAAACTAGCTAGCGAAGCACTCAGTCAAGCCGATCAAATTACACAAACACTCAAGACAATGGAGGAAATGAACCTATCCATCCAAAAAGTCGCACTCTCTGCCTCTAGTGCAGCCGAAATCGCTAGGGGTGCCTCAGTCAAAGTGGAAGTGAGCGGTTTAGCTATGGATAGCACAGTAGAAAGTATCCTAGAACTCAGACAAACAGTCGCAGAAACAGCTAAAAAAATGAAACGGCTGGGTGAGTCCTCCCAACAAATATCTCGCGTGGCTTCCTTGATTAATCAGATTTCCCTAAAAACTAATTTACTAGCTGTCAACGCCAGTATTGAGGCCTCAAGAGCCGGTGAAGAAGGTCGAGGCTTTGCTGTAGTCGCAGAAGAAATAGGACAACTAGCAACTCAATCAGCCGAAGCAACTAAAGAGGTAGAACAAATAGTATCGGCAATTCAAAGGGAAACCAATGAAGTCATTGAGGCTATGGAGACAGGAACAACACAGGTTGTTGAAGGAACCAAAACTGTAGAGGCAGCTAAACAATCTTTAGCTGGGATTATTGATCTCTCTCGCAACATTGACCAATTACTACAAGGTATTTCTACAGCTACTTTCTCACAACAAGAAAAATCACAAATTGTCACCCAATTGATGGAACAAGTCGCCCAAGTAGCTCAAAAAACTTCCCAAGCCTCCAAAAGTGCAGCAGGATCACTACAAGAAACCGTGGCTATTGCCCAAAGGCTACAGGCATCTGTCGGTACATTTAATATTAGTGATCCAGAATAGTCCTTAACCGCTAAATAAAACTATGACTAGTGAACAACAAATTCGCTTTCAGTTTCTCGAAGAAGCAGAGGATTATCTCAATCAGATTGAATCTGTTCTCTTAGGAATTAGTTCAGAAGCAAACATCAATAAGGCTCGTTTAGATTCATTACTGCGGGAACTTCACTCAATCAAAGGGGGAGCAGCTATGATGGGCTATAAAACTCTCAGTGTTGTTGCCCATCGTCTAGAAGACTTCTTCAAAGTTATTCGCTCTCATAAATTGCCAAAAATCGACTCCACGACAGAACAACTATTTCTCGTCTGCGTAGATAGGTTGCGCCAATGTATCGATTTTTATCGTCAAGGACAACAGACAATCGATCAAGACTGGTTAGATGAGACAATCAACCCGGTTTTAACTCAACTAAAAGATCTACTTGGTGATCCAGTAGGGGAAACTTTTACCCCCCTAGAAGTTGACAACTCTTCAGAAGATACTGTTAATCTGATCTTCCAAACTGAAATAAACTCTATACTTTTTCAATTAGAATCCCAGTTATCTCAGGAAGAACCTGAGAAACTCAAAAAAGATATTCTCTTGACCGCTCAGCAATTTGCTGAATTAGGCACAATGCTGGAATTAAACCCTCTCACTGAGTTATCTTCTTCGATTTTTAACTATCTAGAAGAAGCTCAAGGAGAACAAATTAACTGGATTGCTGGCGAGGCTCTCAAGGCTTGGCGGCAAACTCAGATAATGATTCTCTCAGGAGAGAAAACCCAACTCCCTTGTAAGTTAGATTTAGATGTATTTACTCAGGAGATACTCCCCATTGAATCTACCACAACAATAGTCGAAGCAATAAACCCTATTCCAGTTATTCTGCCTGAGGAGAGAGAATTTATAGCAGTACCTGAATTATTGACTGCTGAGCTTCCTGCCACAGCCATTTTGAGTGAAAATAGTGAACAGACTATTCGGATTCCTTTGCGGCAGTTAGAAGAAGTGAGCAATTACCTAAGTGAACTAATTATTGAACGCAATGGAATCAATCTTCAACTACAGAGCTTTCAAGCTTTGCTTAAGTTACTAAGTAACCGCGTCAAACGTCTTGAACAATCCAATGAAGAACTCCGCAAAGCATATGACCAGAGTAATTGGCAAACTGCCAATGGACCCGCTGCCTCGCTTAAAACTAGCCCTTCAAGTATCTTTGACATCTTAGAAATGGATCGCTACAGCACAATACATCCTGTATTACAAGAGTTGATGGAAACAATTGTGCAAATTCAAGAAGTAGATAAAGATTTAGAGTACAACTTTGAGAATACACAAAGGATAGCCCGTGATCTAAGTCGTACTTCGCAACTGATGCAGACGAAATTAACTAACTTGCGGATGCGTCCTATTTCTGACCTGTTCGGACGTTTACCTAGAGCTTTAAGGGATCTAGAACTAAGGTATGGAAAACAGGTTGATCTGAAAATTTCCGGCGGTCAAACTTTAGTAGATCGCCCCGTCCTAGAAGCCCTCAATGAACCATTACTGCACTTAGTACGAAATGCTTTTGATCACGGTATTGAAAGACCAGAAAGTCGTATGGCTCAGAATAAACCAGCCAAAGGAACCATCTCTATTAGTGCTGCCTACCGAGGTAATCAAACACTAATTAGCATTGAAGATGATGGCCAAGGTGTCGATTTAGCTAAAGTGCGTCAAAAAGCTCTAGAAATGGGTATTACAGAAGCGGATTTAGTTAAATCATCTCAAGCTGATTTATTAGAGTTGCTCTTTACTCCTGGGTTTAGTACTGCATCAGAGGTAACGGATCTCTCAGGCCGTGGAGTAGGTCTAGATGTAGTTCGTAATAACTTAGAAAGTGTCAACGGACGTATTAATATTGAGACTGAGGCTGGACAAGGCACCTCTTTTACGATTAGTGTACCTCTAACTCTCTCGATTATTCGTATCCTTCTAGTTGAGTCTGCAGGAGTTATTCTGTCTATTCCGACTAACGCAGTAGAGGAGATTATTCTCTCTAGAAAAGTTGAAAATATAGTTGAAGCAGGACAAGAATTAATCAAATGGGAGGGCAAAACCATTAATTTGATACGATTAAATCAATGGTTACATTGTCCTCGGCTTCCTTACAGCACTAATACATTAAAGATTCCGACAGTTAATGAACCAATTATCCTGATTGTTCCCCTTGGTAACCGTCAAGTTGCTCTACAGTTAGATAGGTTCTGGGGTGAACAAGAAGTAACTATACGTCAAGTAGAAGGACTTTTGACCCTGCCCCCTGGTCTACTTGCTGGTACTATTTTGAGTGATGGTCGTGTTGCCCCTCTTGTCGATACTATTGAATTAGTTCGCTGGATTGAAAGGAGTCAAAATAGTGCTGCAGTTCCTTTGGTTGAAAGAACCAAAAAAATATCAGAAGAGACTCTCTCAGCAATGGTGATGGTAGTAGATGATTCGATCAATGTGCGTCGTTTTTTAGCTTTAACTTTGGAAAAGGCCGGCTATCGTGTACAACAGGCTAAAGATGGTCAAGAAGCCCTAGAAAGACTAGAAGATAATAAGGGCAATATTCAAGCAGTCGTCTGTGATGTAGAAATGCCCCGTCTAGATGGTTATGGGTTTCTGACTCAGGTTCGTTCTCAAGCGGCACATCATACTTTACCTGTGATTATGTTGACTTCTCGTTCGGGTGATAAACATCGTCAAATTGCTATGAAGTTAGGCGCGACAGACTATTTCTCTAAACCTTTTCTGGAACAGGATTTAGTGCGAGTTCTTAAATCAGTAATTCAGAATAACTAAGACTATTTCCTTCTTAACCATCTCCATAATCTTAGTAAGCTCTCTTCTACCCAGAGGATCAATCGGTCTAACCACTTGATACTCTTTTCTAAAGAATGTTCAACATAGCCTAGATCTTTTGCTTCTGTTTCTAGGCAATCAGTTAGATACTCGAGATTAAGCGAACTTGGCTTAGAAACCAGACTTTCGCTTGCTTGAATAATTACTGTTTCTTCCCAAGCAGGTAAAGAAATTACTGGGGAAACTACCTCTTCTTTCGGGAGAGAATCAATTGGAAAAAGCTCCTCCCATGATAACCAAGCTTCATCTGAAGCTACAGGTAATAAAGTTCGTTTAACTTGACCTTTTTGTAAAAAAAAGTGTTCTAAAGCAGCATAGATAATATATTTAATTTGAAATGGATCTGCATCAGAATTGAGTGAATTATTGAGACGTTTTAAATAATTTTTACTTTCTAAATAGAGCTTACTTGGTTGTGGAAATCGAGTACTCTGGCGATCTGAACTCAAAAAATAGTCTAAGGCTGCCTGAATTAATTCTAATAGTGCTTTACTGGAATAATTAACATAGAGAGAGACTTGTAAACTCTGAGAAGTTACTAATCTAGTCTCATTAAAAAGATTTAAACTAGTCGCTAATTTACCACCTTCTACCCAAGCTAAGGTCTGCCAAAACAATCTTACTGGAGGCAAAAGATTAGGAGATTTTGGTAAAAGTTTAGTTAGTGGTTTGTCTAGATATTTTTTTAGTCTTGCTTGTCTATAGTATTCAACTAACTCTAGATAAATGCGCTGTTTAAGTGGTTGGTTGTCCTGGGGAGAAACTGGAATGATTTCTTGATCTTTAGTTAAAACCAGTTGACGATCTTCTAAATTACAGGCAATACCTAGAATAGAAGGCTCATCTAAACTACCCAAAACACTTTCTATAATTGTAGAAGAGGGCAATTTAAAATTATTTCCCTGAGAGTAAACAAGTTTATGCCCTGCAAGACGACCTGTTTGAACTAAAAAATAGACTGGGTAGAGTAAAAGTTGTAAACTCCAATTAGCAACCGTCTTGATCTTTCTGGCTGAGACTTCTAAGCTATCTCGCCACTTTATGCCTTGACGGTTCAAAAAGTTTAAAAGTCTACTTTGGTAGGGTTCAGGAGAAGACATAAGAGGATGACATATTTTCTAGGCATAGACTTTGGAACTTCGGGGGCCAGAGCCATTGTAATTGATCAAACTGAACAAATACAGCATCAAGCGCAAATCGACTATTCAATAAACAATGTTTGGAGTTGGCAAGATGGACTATTTAGCCTCTTAGAAAGTATACCTATTTCTTTAAGACAAGGGCTGAAATCCATTTTAATTGATGGAACCTCCTCAACGGTCTTACTCTGTGATGCTCAAGGTCATCCCCTAGATGAGCCTATTTTATACAATGATGCTAGGGGAAGTGCAGAAATCTCTTTTTTAGAGGAGATCTTACCTGAACCTCATCTAGTCAAAAGTGCTACCTCTAGTCTAGTTAAACTTCGCTGGTGGTCACTTCAAACTATCTTTTCCGATGCCCTCTATTTTCTCCATCAAGCAGACTGGTTGAGTTTTCTTTTACATGGACAGCTAGGTATTACAGACTATCACAATGCTCTTAAATTGGGCTATGACTTAGAAACCCTCTCTTATCCAGAATGGTTACTCTCTCTAGATATTGCCCCGCTTCTGCCGCAAGTGGTGCCCCCTGGAACCCCCATTTCTACTGTTACACCCTACATTATTACAAAATATGGCCTTGCTAGCGACTGTCTTGTCTGTAGCGGAACTACGGATAGTCTAGCGGCCTTCTTAGCTAGTGGTGCTACTGGTGAGGGAGAGGCTGTTACTTCTTTGGGCTCTACCTTGGTTTTAAAGCTCCTCTCTAAGCATAGAGTCGATGTGCCTCAATATGGTATCTATAGTCATCGTCTAGGCGATTTTTGGTTGACTGGAGGTGCTTCTAATACTGGTGGTAGAGTCCTTAAACATTTTTTCTCTTTAGATGAGTTAAATTCTCTCTCTCAACAGATTAACCCTCTCCAAAATAGTAATCTAGACTATTACCCTCTTCTAGCCAAAGGTGAACGCTTTCCCATCAATGATCCTAATTTTCTCCCTCGACTTTCCCCCCGTCCCGATGATCCTCTTCTCTTTCTGCATGGTCTCTTAGAAGGGATAGGACGCATTGAAGCAAGGGGTTATCATCTTCTACAGTCTTTGGGCAGCACCCCTCTAACTAAAGTATTTACTGCAGGAGGAGGTGCTCATAATCTCCCTTGGTCTCGTTTAAGAGAGCGTCTTTTGCGGGTTCCGGTTGTAGTTTCTCCTCAAATTGAGGCTGCTTATGGTTCTGCAGTACTATCTAAGCGGGCTTGTGAACTAGGTTGACTGTTACCTTAGTTTTAGTTCTCATCCACCATCTTGAACGGTGCATTACCCCAGTGTGCCTTAAGATGCTCGTAGTTGCTCGTTAACTCCTTAAGTAAATGGGGGGGGTACGGCTACCAAGTTGCTGCTCGTAGATAGGCAAAATCTGACCGTAAAACCAGAGGGTATCTGCTTGAGATTGAGGACTAAACACCCCATCGTTGGCGCTTGCAGAACGGAGTAAGTCGACAAGATTATCTGCTTTGTCACAGGCAGATACTAGCGCCACTGATACAGAACCATTGAGGATTTGATTGATGTAGCGTAATCGTCGTTCTCTCTTGGGTGGTTTGGGGGTTTCTTCACTCTCGGTACAGCCTGCCACAATTTCAGTCACCTGAGAACCAAATAGATCCTCAATGGTTGTCAAACTAACGCCCACATCTTCGACTACATCATGTAGCAGTGCTGCAATTGCTTCATCTTCTGTCCCACCATTTTTCAGCACTCTTGCACTAACGGCTAATAAGTGAGCTACATATGGTACTTCACCCTGCTTTCGTATCTGATGGCGATGCCATTGACAACAGCAGACTAGTGCTTGCTGAAAGCGTTCCGCTACATGAAACCTACCTAAATCTACCTAAAACAACAGAAGTTGTTTGTAGGTAGGCTTAGCGTACCCTTTCGGGCTGACGCAAAGCGTCATCACTTCCTGCTTCACTGAGTCC
>CASBQB010000405.1 GCA_949127655.1 Chroococcales cyanobacterium PMM_0086
TGTTTTAGAGGGCTTCTTAGAGAAGACTTTATCAGGTTTTGGGGAGTTATTTCGCTATTTAAGTTATCAAGAGATAGGTTCAAGGGCTATGGCTTCGAGGGCAATAGCTGGAGTCTATCAAGAGAAACTAATCTTCTCTCTACCTGGTTCAACAGGGGCAGTAAAATTAGCAATGGAGAAATTAATTCAACCGGAATTAATTCATTTAGTGAGTCAATTAAAAGGAAGTTAAATTATGACTGAACCTATCACCTTATCTCAAGAAGAAGCTAGTGAATTAATGCGTTCTCTCCTGCACAAAGAGGGAAGTTGGGTAGAGTGGGGTAACTCCTGTCAAACACTACAAAAAGCAGGATATTCTCCTCAAAATATCTTTGAAGAAACAGGATTTCAAGCAAGTCAACAAAACTTAGTTATTGTAGCGGCTCAAGTATATGAAAGTTTAGTAAAAAATCAAGCCCAAGAGGAACTATTAAGTTATTATCAAGGGCCAAAAAGCGACATTTTATATGAATTACGCATTCTCAACCATGAACAGCGTTTAGCAGCAGCAGAACTAGCTAAAGCTAAACAGTTAGAGATAGAAGATGCTCATGATCTAGCCAAGTCTTTTCAGGAGTTTTCCCGCATAACACAAATTCCCAGTGGTTTTACCAGACATCCAGGGGATGCAGTCGCCTATCAATGTTGGAAAAGAGCAAGACAGAAAAAAGACTTACAAGATCGTTCCCGTTTAATTGCTAGGGGTTTAAAATTTGCTCACTCAGTGGCAGCTAGAGAGGCGCTAGAACAGCTGTTGATGGACTTTACAGTTTCGGCAGCAACTAAAAGTGCGCCTCTACTGCCTGTCTATCGCTTAGAAGACTCAGAAGAGATGGCGCGCATTGTACCTGTAATAGGTTCTCTTCCTTTAACTAAAGACAACTTAGAAAGTGTACCCAGTTTAACAGCGACAGAACCATTTAAGATGGTGCAAAGCAGCGTTTTAGGTTGTTTAGTACCTTTACCTGGCTGGCCTGTGGTTTTGAAAGCAGCAGATCCAGTCGCCTTTTTAGCGACTTCCGGGCAGCTACCCCGTTCTATTTCTGGTAAGTCAGAACAGGTCTTAGTGATAGTAGATAGATCTGCGAGAGAATGGTCAGAAAATAGTTATTTTTTAGCAGAGAGAGATGGACAATTAGAGATACTTTGGTTTGAAAGTATCCCCGATCTTGCTTTACTAGGTAAGTTGTTACTTATTCTAAGACCACAGAATATTGTTGATGAGGAGAATCTTACTGAACCTTGGCAAATGGATGATTAAGATGCTTCAAAAATGGCTAAAATAAGTCAACCAAAAAATAGATTATCTGCATCAGAAATCCCTCAGAATTGGAGGCTCAGACGAGCTATAGTCTACTTAATTCAATGCTCCTTAATTCTTACCATAATTAGTATCTAGCCAACAGACAGGTAGATTTTCACCTGAAGGAAAGATTAAGTTTTCTTTGATTGCTGGAGCAGGCTCTTGCTCTTCTTCACCAGCTTGTACTCGACCAGAAATAGCCTTTTCATTTGGGTCAAATAAAGCTTCAAGATTGATGACTTCTACTAAAACACCTGATTGCTTATCTTTTAGGAACATAGTTATTTTTCATTATTTTAAAGTGCTTACTAATCTCAGCCTAGCAAAATCTTAATAAAAGGTTATCTACCTATAGTAAGAGACTAAAAAATATGCAAAAAGATAAGTCTAATATTGGATGATTTAGTCCAAAAGAAATAGAAAATACGGTCATGGTTAATTGAGTAAGCAGTTTTTGAAGATGTCTAATCTATCTCATTAGGATGAGAGACAAAAAGTCGGCTATTTGTTAAGATTTGTTATTAAACGGGAAAGAGCAAAAAAAATTAGTATTGAGAGCTTTAAGACAGCGAAAAGTCGAATGTTTCAAGCTGTTTATCTTTAGGGAAAAATGTTACATGAGTCAAGATAATACCAACCTAGTAGAAGAGACATTGAGCAAACTTGCAGAAACCGGAGTCGCTAGCAAACTTGATGAACTCGATGCAATAGACATTAACCTGCAAACCAATCCAATTAAGGCAATTCAAGGCGAAATAGAGTCTGCATCGCTTGTTGCTACAGGAATGGTCATTAAAAAAGACCTACGAGTAGAGAAGATGGAACTACAAACCGACTCTATAGCGATTAATCCTTTAAGTGTAGCTTTTGGTAAAGTTGAGCTAACTCAAGCAACTAGGGCGAGTATGCGAGTTATTTTGACTGAAGCAGATATGAATCGCGCTTTTAACTCAGATTATATTCGTTCTAAATTGCCAAGCTTAACCATAATCAAAGATAATCAATCGATGACGATTGATATTCAGCAGTAAAAACCCTTTTTAACTGGAGCAACTTTCAGCAGGAAGGGATCAAACTTTATCTGACAGAACTCAATGCAGAAAAAGGACAAATAATCTTCGTTGGATGGGCAGACATTGCACAAGTGCCTACAGTTTAAACCATTAGTAGTGAGATACTTTCGATGACTATATACGACGTAATTATCATTGGTGCAGGTCACAACGGATTGACCTGTGCAGCCTATCTGTTGAAAGCAGGTTACAGTGTTTTGTTATTAGAGAAGCGTTCCGTACCTGGAGGAGGAGCGACAACAGAGGAACTGATGCCCGAACAAGCTCCCGGTTTTCACTTTAACCGATGTGCCATAGATCATGAGTTCATTCATCTTAGTCCCATTGTAGAAGAATTAAAATTAAATCAATACGGGCTGAAATATCTTTTTTGCGACCCCGTGGTTTTTTGTCCTAATCCTGATGGCAAGTACTTTCTAGCACATCGCTCAGTTGAAAAGACCTGCAGTGAGATTGCTCGTTACAGTAGCCGCGATGCTAAAAAATATGCAGAATTTATCAATTTTTGGCAGAGATTTATTAATTCTACTGTTCCTATGTTCAATGCTCCTCCCAAGTCTATATTAAATATTGCTAGAAACTATGATCTAAAACAGTTTAAAGACTTATTATCACTTCTAGGCGGAATAGATAAAACACTGGACTTTGTGCGCACGATGCTCACAAGTGCCGAAGATCTGCTCAATGAGTGGTTTGATTCAGAATTCCTCAAAGCTCCCCTAGCCAGACTAGCTTCGGAAGTGGGTACGCCGCCCTCTCAAAAAACCTTAGCTTTTGGAGCTATGATGATGGCAATGCGTCATCATCCTGGGATGGCTAGACCCCAAGGCGGAACAGGAGAACTAACTAAAGCCCTTGTGAGATTAGTTCAGTCGCAGGGCGGGGAAGTCCTAACTGAGCAGGTCGTTAAAAAAATCTTAATTGATAATGGGCGTGCAGTCGGGGTAAGCGTCGCTAATGGTCAGGAATATCGTGCTAGTAAAGCGGTTATCTCCAACATTGACGCAAAACGCCTTTTTCTCAACTTCATAGATGCAGCAGATGTAGACGCAGCAGATCCTAATTTAAGAGAACGATTAGACCGAAGAATAGTTAATAGTAATGAAAGCATTCTCAAGATTGACTGCGCACTTAGCGAACCCCTGCGGTTTGAATATCATAACCACCGCGATGACTACCTGATCGGGTCTGTTTTAATAGCTGACTCGGTTGAACAAGTTGAAATAGCTCACCATGATACCACCCTGGGCAAAATTCCCGACTTGGACCCTTCAATGTATTTAGTGGTGCCAACTGTACTTGATCCTTCCATGGCCCCTGAAGGTAAACACACGCTTTGGATTGAGTTTTTTGCACCCTATCAGATTAAAGGAGCAGAAGGAACGGGGTTACATGGGACAGGATGGACAGACGAGTTAAAAAATAAGGTGGCTGAGCGCGTTCTAGACAAGCTTGCTCAGTACGCTCCCAATCTCAAAAAAGCACTCATGGCCCGTCATGTCGAAAGCCCTGCAGAGTTGGGAGAGCGTTTAGGAGCCTTAAAGGGTAACTACTACCATGTTGATATGACTTTAGAGCAGATGGTTTTTTTCCGTCCTCTACCAGAGCTTGCGAACTATCAAACACCAATTGAGGGGCTACTCCTCACCGGAGCAGGTACTCATCCAGGCGGTTCAATTTCTGGAATGCCTGGCCGTAATTGTGCACGTGTATTTTTACAATCTCAAGAACCCATTTTTCAGCCCTTTATCGAAGTTTGGAAGTTATGTCAGAGTAAGCTTAACCCTATTCCTTAAAATTGCCAAAAGTCTATTAAATACCTCATTAGAGAGAGGTATTTAATAATTTATTTCTTTAATTTAAGAGGAGGGAACAGACTTTTAGGCAATAAGAAATAGTAGGAGATAACTAACATGGTTCAAGCTAAACAAGAAGAGCAGCTACAACCACCACAGCATCAAGAAAATCAGCCCGGAATTGAGTCTGAAATGACACCTCTGCCCATTTCAGGAGGTCTTAAATACAGAGGAAGTGAGAAATTAAAGGGTAAAGTAGCTTTAATTACAGGTGGAGATAGTGGTATTGGTCGTTCAGTGGCTATCTTTTTCGCCAAAGAGGGAGCAGATATAGCAATTGTCTATCTCAATGAAGACTCAGATGCTCAAGAAACTAAGCAATTAGTAGAAAAAGAAGGACAAAAATGTTTGACATTTGCTGGAGACATTGGGGATGAAACTATCTGTAAGCAAGCTGTCCAAAAGACTCTTGATCAGTTCGGACAGTTGGATGTTTTGGTAAATAACGCCGCAGAACAACACCCCCAAGAAAGTATTGAAGATATTACAGCCCAACAGCTAGAGCGCACTTTTCGTACTAATATATTTGGTATATTTTTTATGACTAAAGCCGCTTTACCTCATCTCAAAAAAGGTAGCGCCATTATTAATACTACTTCTGTAACAGCTTACGAAGGTAGCCCTTCTCTGCTTGACTATTCAGCAACTAAGGGGGCAATTGTCACCTTTACTCGTTCTTTGTCTAAAGGATTGGTTAAGCAAGAAATTCGCGTTAATGGGGTCGCTCCTGGCCCTATCTGGACACCCTTGATTACTTCGACATTTCCTGATGATAAAATAGCCACCTTTGGTAAGCAAGTACCAATGCAGCGCGCAGGACAACCAGAAGAAATTGCGCCTAGCTATGTCTTTTTAGCCTGCGATGATTCATCTTATATGACAGGTCAAATACTGCATCCTAATGGCGGCAATATCGTTAACGGTTAGGGATAAGAAAAATATTTAACTCTGCTTTGAGGAGATTAGGTTTTGCCTATCTCCTTATCTGCTTATCTGCCTAAACTACGTTTAGCTTCTAGAGCAACTTGTTCTATGGGATCTAAAGCCAATTTTTCTAGAGTTTCAACTGTTTCTGGTGTCTTCAAGTGTCCTAATGCTTGAGCTAAACGATGGCGGATTTGCCAGTCTTGATCGGTAATCAAAGGTATTAGTAAAGGAATGGCCCGCAGATCTCCCAACTCTCCTAGGGAACTAATAGCGGCTGTTTTGAATAGTTCATTGGGAGAAAGTAAAGCCTCTTGCAGTACGGAAAACCCTCTTGAATCACCGAGTTCACCTAAGCAGGCAATAATACTAAATTTTAATAACCATTCTGAGGTCTCTTGATAAGCCTTTAGAAGGTCGGGAAAAGCCGATGTTAATTTTAATCCGGCAATGGCATCTGCTGCGGCTGAGCGAACATCTGTCTCTGAGTCATTAGACAGACGGTCTCTAATCATTTCTAAAGCTGCTTCTGGATCTACCTTTCCTAGGGTATCGAGTTGACTAACTGCTGAATAGCGAACTCTTGCATTATTATCTTGAATGAGCGGCTTAAGCATCCGAAAGCCTTCTTCGGCAGGTAGTTGACGCAGAAAATTCAGTCCAGAGAGACGATCTCCATAATCACTTGAATCTAACAGTTTTTGAATATCAGATGAATTCATACAATCATTGTCCGTAAGATATCACTTTGAGTTATGATACCGACTAATTTGCCCTCTTTTTCTTCAATTACTGGCAAGCGTCTAATTTTGTTCTCGTGCATGATTGTCGCCGCCTCTTTGACGGATTGTTCGGCATTAATGGTAATGATTTGATCACTCATTACTTCTCCTACTGTTTGCCCCAAGACTTTGTGTACTTCTTTTTCATGCTGGGCTGGATTTTGTAGATAAATCACACTATCTAAAATCATGATGTAGGGGGGCGTTTCTAGACCTGCTTCTCTCCACATTAAATCACTTTCGCTCAAGATTCCTACTAGCTCTCCTGTCGAGTCAACTACGGGTAATCCGCCAATCTTCTGATCTACTAAAATCTGAATTGCTTCGGGAAGTGGTGTTTCTGGAGTTACTGTTATTGGGTTGCTGGTCATAATCTCACTCACTGTTTTGGTCATCCAGATTGCTCCTTTTTTGTTGTACAATTGTCTAAGTAAGCTTTTCTTGCCCCTTTTCATTTTAAGCAGAGTCTTCCCCCTCCCTCAACAATTGTTAAGATTTTCGTTTAGTCTGACCCTCTTGGCAAACAAAGCCCCTAACGTATATAATAAAAATGTACTAATAAAAAATATTTTATGGCAGCACCGACGAATAGCCCCGACAAAGATAAAGCACTCGGACTTGTGATTAATCAAATTGAGAAGAGCTTTGGAAAAGGCTCAATCATGCGTCTAGGTGATGCAACGAGGATGAGAGTAGAAACGATTTCCAGTGGTGCCTTAACCCTAGACCTAGCTTTAGGGGGAGGATTACCCAAAGGAAGAATTATTGAAATCTACGGACCAGAGAGTGCAGGAAAGACGACATTAGCCCTACACGCACTGGCAGAAGTACAAAAGGCAGGGGGAGTGGCAGCCTTTGTGGATGCAGAACACGCGTTAGATCCTACCTATTCTGAAGCACTCGGAGTAGATATCAATAATCTGTTAGTCGCTCAGCCTGACAATGGGGAAGCAGCCTTAGAAATAGTAGATCAGTTAGTTCGCTCGGCTGCAGTAGATATAGTTGTTATAGACTCAGTAGCAGCACTAGTTCCAAGAGCAGAAATAGAAGGAGAAATGGGAGATACTCAAATAGGGTTACAAGCCCGTTTGATGAGTAAAGCCCTGAGAAAAATAGCTGGAAACATTGGTAAATCAGGTTGTACAGTGATTTTTCTCAACCAGTTAAGACAGAGAATCGGCGTAACTTATGGTAGTCCAGAAGTGACAACTGGAGGAACTGCCCTCAAATTTTATGCTTCTATCCGTCTAGACATACGCCGTGTACAAACCCTCAAAAGAGGTAATGAAGGAGAATATGGAATACGAGCTAAAGTTAAGGTAGCCAAGAATAAAGTAGCACCACCCTTTAGGATTGCTGAATTCGATATAATTTTCGGGAAAGGGATCTCGCGTTTAGGCTGTATGGTGGATTTAGCTGAACAGACAAATATCATCACTCGTAAAGGGGCTTGGTACAGCTATAACGGTGAAAATATTGCCCAAGGTCGTGATAATGCGCTCAAATATTTAGAGGAAAA
>CASBQB010000406.1 GCA_949127655.1 Chroococcales cyanobacterium PMM_0086
CAATCTATCCCAGTTTTATCATTTTTACCTGGAGTAGTTCTAGCTTTAGTGACCACTTTTCCTAATCAAAGAATAGGTGTAGAACTAGCAGCAATTATTCTGATTTTCACAGGAATGGCTTGGAATATGGTCTTCAGTTTCTATCAGTCTCTTAGCGGAATTCCAGCAGAACTACAAGAAGCTTCTACTGTGTACCGTTTAGGTGCTTGGCAGAAATTCTGGACATTAGAATTACCAGCAGGAGTAATTGGCTTAGTCTGGAATAGTGTAATGTCTATGGCTGGAGGCTGGTTCTTTTTAATGGCTATTGAATCCTTTAGTTTAGGCGACAAGACTTTTCATTTACCTGGATTAGGATCATACTTATCTGTCGCCGCACAAAATGGAGATTTTAAAGCCATTACCTTTGGTGTGCTGACATTAGTATTAGTAATTATTACAATAGATATTCTCATGTGGCGACCTTTGATCGCTTGGGCAGAAAAGTTTAAATATCAAACAGTAGAAGCTGAAAATGTGCCTCAATCTGCTGTTTTGAACTTCCTGCAACGATCCCCTACTTTAAGGGCAATCAGCCTACAACTGAGTTCTATTGCGGATAGAGTAGATCAAGCTGTCTCACGTGGTTTTGTCCCCAGTAATTCTCCAGCAGAAACTAGTGGAAAAAGCCCTATTGTGAAATGGTTAAATTGGCTTTTTCTTTCAGGAGCAGGCTTAATAGTACTATGGGGCATTTGGGAAGGCGTTCTAATGCTGAGTAAAGTTGGTTTAGATCATTGGAAGGAGATATTTTGGGGAGCAATTCTAACAGCATTAAGAGTAATTACTGCTCTGATTTTATCTCTTTTGTGGACAGTTCCGGTGGGAGTGGCTATTGGCAGAAATCAACGATTAGCTCAATTTTTACAACCAATAGTGCAAATTGCTGCATCAGTACCAGCAACGGCTTTATTTCCTATTCTCTTAATAGGTTTAATTAATCTAGGTGGAGGCTTGAAAATTGGCGCTATCGCCTTGATGATGCTAGGTACGATGTGGTATATCCTCTTCAATGTAATTGCTGGCGCTCAAGCTATCCCCTCAGAATTATTTGAAGCAGCTATTGTCTATAAACTCTCTCTAGTGCAGCGTTGGAAATCACTTATTTTACCTGGTATTTTTCCCTATTTGATGACGGGAATTATCACAGCCGTGGGAGGAGCCTGGAATGCTAGTATTGTCAGTGAATATATTCAATTTCAAGGCAAAGTAATGAGCACAGATGGTTTAGGTGCAACTATTTCTCTAGCGACTAGCAAAGGAGATTATCCTCTTTTGCTGGGGGCAACTTTAGTTATGTCTATTCTGGTCGTGATGACTAACCGTATGGTTTGGCGACCCCTTAATCGTTTGGCTTATGAAAAGTATAAGTTAATGTCTTAGCTGGTAGATGAATTGATATTAAATTCAGTGTAACCTCTCAATAACCACTGGTAGAATTAATGAATTACCTTGGCTTGCTCAAAGGAGAATAGCGACTTCTCGCGGAGTAGAATCCCAAATGAAGTCACCGGGTCTTGGAGGAAATACTTCGGAAATTATCTGAGCATTGGCTCTAATAACATCAGGTAGGTAAGGAACAGAATCATCGCCTCGTAAGCGAGACATTAAATACTGCCAAAAAGAATAGGCAAGTTGGCGACAAGTTTTTTTGAGACCAGTAAAGGTAACCTCTCAATAAGCGCTGGAAACCCTCAAAAGGGATTTTAGGGAGTGTGATGAGTGACATCCAAATAAAGAAGGGTTGCATTTGGGGACATAACGTGGTTGAACATTCATATGAGCGATTTGCATTTAGACAAAGATATTCCTGTTTCAGAGCGAACACCTAAAGCAAGAGTGGTTGCTGAGTATCATTGCTGAACAACAGAAGCGAATAGAGAAATGAGAATCAGGTTCAAAACCTAGAAGAGCAACTGTTAATGGCGAAAAAACTCAAAGGGAAACCCTCGATTCGACCAAGTACTCTCAATGAAAGGAAAGAACTGCCAACCGAGAGAAAAAAAAGAGCAGGTTCAGAAAAAAAGAGCAAAAAGCCAAGCTTTGTAATAGATGTAGACGCGCACCACAAGGCTTCTCTTTGAGTAGAAAAGGTGATAGAGCCAGTTGAATTGCCAGAAGGCTGTGAGTTTAATGGCTATAGGGAGGATGACGTACAAGATTTGATACTCAAAAGACATAACATCCGTTTTTTGTTAGCTGAGTAGGTAACTGGTGAAGGGAAACCGATTGTAGGAAAGCTACCCCGAGAGTATGTAGGTCATTTTGGTGTAACCTTGAGAGGATTTGTTCTCTATCAGCAACTCTGCGAGAAGCCTTGTGGTGCGCGTCTACACCAATCCTGGAGTGTACCCCAACCATTAATTGTGGAACAACTCAGAGAATTAGGAATAGATATATCAACAGGACAAGTAAACAACCTTCTGATTTGTGACAAAGAGTCGTTTCATGTCGAACAAAAGGAAGTTCTAAGCTGTTAAGCATTTAAAGTGCTGGTGTAGTTCTCGTAGAGTAGATCGGGCGACTGGGTTTAGGGTGTAGGGTGTGGGAGAAATCCTAGTATCCGATTTAAGTGCGTCTTAGCTTA
>CASBQB010000407.1 GCA_949127655.1 Chroococcales cyanobacterium PMM_0086
CAACATCACGCTCAAGATGTAATGCGGGCTATTGAAAATGATCGATGGGCTTCAAGAGTTACTAATACAGGATATTCGGCTATTGTTAGTCCTAGAGGTGATGTAATTTGGCAATCATCCCTCAATACCTATCAGATACATACAGCAACAATTTATAGACAACAGACTCAAACACTGTATGTCCGTTTTGGCAACTGGTTGACAGTCTTCTTGTTAGGTTTAGCTGGAGTAAGTTGGGTTTATCTTAAGAAACTGAAAGGGGTTTTGTTGGTTTAGTTGTTGTGTTATCCAGACTCTTAAAATAGAAAAAACTCAAAGAAGAGATAAACACAAGATAGACAATTGCTTGTATAGAGTAGATAACCTGTCGATAACCAAAAAGAGCTTTTAAGAGGATACCTGGAAACTGACGTTCTGGTAAAATATTGCTAGCATCCCACAACTTAGAACCCAACAAACAAGAATCACTAAATACACACCAGTTAGCATATTCAGGGTTCAATTGAGTTAAAAGAGTAGCTGCAATATTAAATTGGTTTAAAACTCCTATTACTAGTCCACCTACAACTAAGATTAAAAAGACTCCCATCACTTGAAAAAAGCGACGAATATCTATTTTAACTCCCCATTTAAAAAGTAATAGACCTAAAATCACCGCACCTACTAAACCAGCAATTGCGCCAATAGTTGGTTCTTTCCATCCTTCTTGAAATTGTGTTAAGATAAAGAGAACAGTTTCAAAACCTTCACGTAAAACAGCAATAAAAACAATCAAAAATACTCCTTGTTTAGCCTTATCTTGCTCACCTAGGGTTTTAGTAATTGTTGCTTCTACTTCAGATTTAATTGATTTAGCCTGTTTACTCATCCAAACTAACATCCAACTCAGTAAAACAATGGCGACAATACCGAGAGAACCCGCCAAAAGTTGTTTTAGAACTGGAGTAAAGGGGTTAGAAGATTGAGTAACTTCCTGCAAAACTCCAGCTAAGAGTAATCCTGTTAAAATACTAGCGACAAGTCCTCCAACAATACCTTGATAGACCCAACGCACTAAAGAAGACTGACCAGCTTTTTTTAAACAAGCTAAAACAATCCCGACAATAAGTGCAGCTTCAAACCCTTCTCTAAGAGTGATCACAAAAACAGGTAAACTCTTGGTAAAATCTAACATTATATTTTTTTAGTTTTACTAGCTATCTTAACAAATCTGACCTCTTAAGAAAATCTTCTATAACGGCCTTAGTATGCAGAAAATCTAGCTTAAATCTCATCCCAACCACTAACCCCAGAAGACATCACATAACTAGTGACAGTTGCTTCAAAAAAGTTGGCTTTTGTACTCCCTTCTTTTTTGGTATCGCCGAATCTTTCTAGATGAGTATATGGACTCTTATTGTATTTCTCGTCTGTATAAAGGGGTTCTAAACCAATCGCTTTTAGACGCATATTAGCTAAGTACTTAGTGTATTTCTCAGTACTATATTCAGTAATTCCTAATATGTCATTGCCGATAATATGATTTGTCCATTTACATTCATATTCGACTGTTGTGGCAAACATTTCATAAATTTGTTCTGTCGAATGTGGAAAGATCATCATTGCTTCTGACATCAGTTTTTGATACAATCTGACATGACTCAACTCATCTCTATTAATCATTTTAAAGATATCTGCAGAACCTGGCATTAACATTCTAGAAGCCAAGTTATAGAAATAAATAAAACCATTATAAAAGTAGATTCCTTCTAACATATAGTCAGCTAAAAGAGAGATAAAGTAGTTCTGGGAAGTTGGTTTATCTAGGTACTTTTGATAGAGTTTCGCAATGAACTCACAACGTTCTTTAAGAATAGAATCAGTGCGCCAGAACTCATAAACATAACTTCTTCTATCAGAGGGAATTATCGTTTCAATGATATATTGATAGCTCTGATTGTGCATTCCCTCCTGAGAGATTTGTTCAGCCATACAGAGGCTTATTTCAGGTGCTGTAATGCTATTTTTTATGTGTGGTATATTACAAGTTTGCAGCGAATCTAAGAATGTTAAATAAGAGAGAATACCCTCATAGGCTCTACGTTCTGCGGGTGTCAAATTAGCATAATCTGTTACATCTTGAGTTATGTCTAAGCGCTGGGGAATCCAGAAATTTTCCCGCATTTGTTGATAGAGACTGACGGCCCAGCTATAACGAACATCATTAAGTTGCATCAGGTTAGTTGGGCTACCGTACCAGATAGAACGATTCTCTAAACTATCATCCCCATTTGGGTTAAAGATGGGGTTGATATACATTTGTTCTACTAACATAACTCAGTTGTTTTTAACCATTATTCTTCAGATAATATCTTAACAGCTTTTACCTAATTCGCGCAAGCGCTGCAAGTTTCTTGATTATCTTTAAAGTCATCTTTCTGCACGGTTCTGATGTAGTAAATTGCTTTACAACCCTCTTGCCAAGCTAAAATTAAAGTATCAAAGATATCTTTAGCATTAAGAGCAGTTGTTGGATTTTCTCGAGAGTAAACTCCTTGGTTTAAATTGAATAGCAACTCCATAGAAATTCCCGTATCAATCCATTGTTGAATTGTCGCTACTGCTTTAACAACTGTTTTTTGATCTAGACTTTTATTCTCCCGATAGAACCAGAAATAGTCTTTAATATAGGGAGGAGCAATAGGAACAGTTCCCTTAGCCCATTTATCATAGAAGAAACGACTATAAACAGGCAAAATACTAGCAGTGCAGCCTTGAACTAGAGAAGATGAAGTATTAGGCGCAATGGCTGTAATGTGGGAATTTCTAATCCCATATTTTTGAATATCTTCTGATAGTTGCAACCAACGTTGACCATCTGTTGCCTTCGATAAAAACCAAGAGACAGGTTTAGCATTAATTAAGAGTCCTTGACTCCAAGAAGACCCAGCAAAAGCCTGATAAGCACCTCTTTCCTTAGCAAGCTGCATAGAACTCTCTGTACACCAATAGGCGATCTCTTCAAAGAGGTTTCCTATTTCTTGTAAGTCTTCATAACCTAACTGACGTTTAGCTAACCAGTCAGCTAGTCCCATTGCACCCACTCCAATAGTACGATATTGGTTATTATGTTCTTTAGCTGCTTCAAAAGGTGGATAGGTAATATCTATAGTATTGTCTAAAATTCTCACAGCTATTTTAGAGACCTCGGCAATTTCTGCATCTTGAAGGTTAGCTAAGTTGAGACTGACTAAATTACAACAATGGGCCTCTTTTCCTGGGGTAACATTACTAAAACTCTCAGTGCATAAGTTAACACCTGGAATATAGCCCTGATGTTGATTAGGGTTAGCCTTATTGATAGTATCCTTAAAAGCTAGATAGGGCATTCCTGTTTCTAACTGGGAACGCATGAGAGTTTTAAACAGTTCACGTGCATTAATTTTTTTATAAAGAGTGATTTCTTGGCCTAATTTAGATTCAATTAAAGAATAGGCTTGTTCAAACTTTTCGCCCCAAAGTTCAGCTAATTCTAGGCCTAAATTTTTTCTTACTTCATAGGGATCAATGAGTGTCCAGTCTTGCTTAGCCACAACACGACGCATGAATTCATCAGGTAAGACCAACTGAGGGAAGATATCATAAGCCTTACGACGTTGATCGCCGTTTTCAGTCTGCATCTCTAAGAATTCAGGTACATCCAAGTGCCAGATATCAACACTTACTGTGACCGCACCAGCACGACGACCGCCTTGATTAACTGCTATTGCTGTATCGTTAAGTAATTTAATCCAAGGAATGATCCCACCTGAAGCATTAGGTTTACCCATTACCCAGCTACTGGTTGCCCTAATGCGACTGACATTAACTCCTACACCGCCGCCATTTTTAGATATACGGGCTGTATTAGTAATTTCCTCAAAAATACTCTCTAAATTATCATCAACCCCTAAAATAAAACAACTGGTCAAGCTTCCATTGGGTACTCTCAAGTTAGCTAAGATGGGAGTAGCTAGGGAGACTTTACGTTCTGCGATAGCTTTATAGAAGCTATTAGCTACCTTTAGTCTGTTTTCGATAGACTCGACTGAAGCTAATAATAGGGAACAGGTGAGGAGTGCTTCTTGGGGGAGTTCATGTTTTAAGAGATAGCGACGAGTTAAAAGAACCGCCCCTGCATAATCATAGTCTTTGTCCCATTCTGGATTGATCCAAGTGCCAGCTTCTGCTAATTCTGCCTTTGTATATAATGAAATTCTTTGATCATATTCGCTTGCTGCCAAGAAAGTCTCAACTGTCTTTGGATAATCTCCATATCCATGACCTCTAATGACTTGGACATCTTTCCAGAGACCCCATATATGTAGTCTACCTGCTACATAACGCCAGTCAGGTTCTTCTAGACTACACATTTGTAAGGCACAGTTAATCAGGTTTTCTTGAATCTCTGTAGTACTAATTCCGTTTTTTAAACGGGTCGTCAGTCCTGCTTCTAGTGCTATGGAGTTCACATCTAGTCCTTCTGTAGCCCATTCGACAACATCTCTTATCCTTCCGATATTAAGATCTGCCCAAGTTCCATCTCTTTTTATGACTTGTATTTTAGGTTTTTCGGGAACTAAAGAACTGCTTTTTACTTTCTGAGCAGTTGTTTTAGTTGAAGCTGTTGTCGATGAAATGGACTGCATAGGAGTGAACTGTTAAAGTGAATAATAGCGTTTGCCCATAGATATAGTGTAGGCAGGAAAATTCCCCCCCCATATCTAGTTTAGTTGGAATCTTTATAATAGACTATCTGGCAAAACTTTGACGTATTTTAGAATACTATTTCCTATACTGGGAATCTTTTGATTAGACTAATTGCTTCTCTGGCTGTATTTCTAAGATGGGAGGAGATACCGGGAATTTGGGGTATTTGCCAAAGTACATCAATGGTTCTTCTAAATAGTCTGACTAGATCCCCTTCATCCAGACTTGTATTATCAGAGAGTTCTTGCCACTCCACACCTAGACACCATTGTTCAACTAATCCTAACAATTGGGTTTCCATCCAAACAGGTATAGTGATGTCATAGTGACTCTGTGACTGATAGAGTTGACGACGAATTTCTCTTAAATTAAGCTCTGTATTGCGGGGTAGAGGC
>CASBQB010000408.1 GCA_949127655.1 Chroococcales cyanobacterium PMM_0086
GATCAGCATTGTCGAGGTCAAGATGATGTTTTGATTCAATTGGGGATTACTTTTCAACGCTCTATGTACAATGTCACTTCTGCAGTTATTCAAGCTCTTCGATGTGCTCTATTGTATCCTCTAGATGATCCTAACCCTCGACATCTTTTAGCCAATCGTCAGTTTTTTGAGGCGCAGATGGATCGTTTTTTACGTCCTGAAGCGCGTCTTCTGGATATTCAAACTGCAGATTATCGTTAATCTATTCTTACTCTACCTCTCCTACTCCCAAAGAAGCAGAAGGGGAGGGGTAGCAGTGAGGTGGCCTAACTTCAAGGTTTTTTGCTGGGTCTTTCTGCTATTTTGAGAAGACTTTCAGAATTGAGAACTCTAATTAAGGTTCCTTGAGGAGGTAGATCTTTTTTAGCAAAACGAATCTGGTTATTATTGATCTTACGGATGTTGAAATCTTTGACTAATTCTAAAAATTCTTCTATTCCTACTAGGTCACAGTTCTTTTGATCTGCTGCTTGGGTTAAGTATTGAGTTGGGATCATTACTTTTGGTTTGAGTATTTCTAGGGCTTGCTGTGCTTCAATTGGGTTATATGCTTTTGGTCCACCCCCGACTGGGATTAAGGCTAGGTCTGGAGTACCCATTAAAATTTTTTGCTCTATGGCGATAGGTGCTGCTGCGCCACCTAAATGTAAAATCTTGATACCTCCTTGCTGCCAAGACCAAGCAATGTTAGTCCCAAAACGTCTACCTTTTTCCCGATCATGAGCTACCGCTATACCTTGTATTTTCAATCCATTAAGATTATAGTCTCCTGCTTCGTAGAAAACTTTCGGCTTTCCTGGTAAATCTTCTGCAGCCCCTTCATCCCAAAGAGCACTACTTATTAAAACTATATCTGCATTTACTGAAGGTAAACGATATCCTGCTGTACAGCCTATTGTTCTAAAAGGATTAACTAGAACTTTTTGTCCGTTTGCTGTAAAGAGAAAGCAGGTTTGTCCGAACCACTCTACTAGAACAGAATTACTATTTAAGCTTTGATTTTGGGCTGCTTGAACTTGTTGACTAGAAATAGCTGCTAATGTTGTGAGACTTAATCCTGTATAGCGTAGGACTGCGCGTCTTTTCATAAAGGTTTGAGATGGAGTAAAAAGTTGCGTAGTAATTGTTTTCCAGCTAAGGTGAGGATACTTTCTGGATGAAATTGGACACCTTGAATATGGGGATAGTCTCGATGTCTTAACCCCATAATTGTCTCATCTGCTGTCCAGGCTGTCACCTCTAGGATCGTGGGCAGAGTTTCCCTTTCTATAATGAGACTGTGATAGCGTGTAGCTTGAAAGGGGTTCTCTAAGTTGGCAAAGATGCCCTGATTATTATGATATATTTCTGAGGTTTTGCCGTGCATGAGAGTTGGCGCAGAAATCACCTTACCGCCAAAAACTTGTCCTATACTTTGATGTCCTAGACAAACTCCTAAAATAGGGGTCGTTGATCCCAATTCTTCAATAATTCTTCCGGAGATCCCGGCATTTTCTGGACGACCAGGACCGGGTGAAATAACTATTGCTGCTGGAGATAGATAGCCTATTTTTTCTAGATCAATCTGATCATTGCGATACACTTCTAGAGAAGAGGCTAAGGCGATTTCTTGGCCTAATTCTCCTAGGTATTGCACTAAGTTGTAAGTAAAACTATCATAATTATCTATAATAAGAATCAAGGTATTCCTCCATACAGAAATTTGTTCTATAAAAATTTGTGAAATAGAGGAGGAAGTAAAATAAAGGTAGCGACCAAAAGCGCTGTAATGGCTGACATTAGTACTGCCCCAGCCGCACAGTCCTTGGCTATTTTAGCTAGATTATGATAAGAATGTCCAACTGTTAAGTCAACAACTGATTCTAAAGCTGTATTGAGAAGTTCTAGAACCATTACTAGAGCGCAAGTCAAGATAATTACTGCCATTTCTACTGGAGTTAGATGACAAAAGACTCCCGTAACAGTAGCTACTAAAGCCATTCCTGAATGAATGCGAAAATTACGCTGTGTGCTAAAAGCGTAGCCAATTCCATCTGCAGCATATTTAAAACTTACTAACAGATTTGGGGCTATTTGCCAAGCCAAAGGGCGGTCACTCCTGACTGATTGCTCTTGGTTATTTTCTAGAGGTAGAATACGGGGAGACATTGCTGTTCTTCTGCTGTGATTTGACTGCATTATTTTCAAATTAAATCCCATAATAGACTATCCATATTTATAGCGCTTTTTCTTGTGAGCGAGATCCTAAAAGCCCAACAGTTTGTAATAACTTTGACTGGTCACTTAACATCGCTTGTAGACTGGCAGAGTCAGGGTGATCCCAACCAAGTAGATGCAGTAGTCCATGCGAGGCTAGCCAAGCTAATTCTACTGTTAGTGAGTGCTTCTGTTCTAGAGCTTGTCGGTTAGCTGTCTCTACAGAGATAATGATATCCCCAAGATACAAGGGTTCGACAAAAGATGCCTGATTTTTGGGAATTTCTACTTCTAAAGCAGCAAAAGCGAGGACATCTGTGGGTTGATCTTGAGAACGATAGTCTAAATTGAGTGACTGAATTTCTGCATCATCTGTTAAACGTAAGCTTACCTCATAGCCACTTTCCCCTGTAGAAGGTAATGCGTGGACTAAAGTTTCCAACCAGGCTAAAAACCAAGCTTCCCAAGGTATATCCAGGTTAGATTGACTTAGATCTTGTAGGTTAAATTCTAGCAGGATAGCCATTTTTTAGCGTGTTAAATAAGAAATTCCCACTAGAAAGCCTAAAAGTCCTGTTGTGGTCAGAAAAAAATGCGTTAGAGAGATGCCTTTTTTCCGCACCATGTTACGCATAGCTAGCTTGACATAACTAGGAGGTTTTTCTGTAGTTGTGGGAGTAGTTGGTTGATTTTCTGCTTCGGGAGTTGAATTCATAAAATACCTTTTTATATTGATTATAAAGTTAATGTAACAGTTTGTTGATAATGGTAACGCGCTTGTAAGAAATAGACACAGTTATGACTTACTCTGTAGACTAAGCGATGTTCTTGATCTATACGCCGTGACCAAATATCAGATGCAATATATTTGAGAGGTTCTGGTTTACCTAGTCCTTTGAAGGGATCTCCATCTAGGGTATCTTGTATTAAATCAAGAATCTTATCAGCTTTTTTTGGGTCTTGGCGATACCACCACTGAAGATCAGCTTTGAAATCTGGACTAAAAAAGGGTATATATGCAGATTGAGATGAAGATGGTTCGTTTTTTTTTACTATTCAATCCCCAATTCCTCTTTTAATTCTGCCAAACTTTGGGTGGTTTCTTCCTGGGATTCTGCCCAAGCAATAGATCGCCAAAGGCGTTTAGCATTTTCTGGAGATCTCAATAAATAAGCACTTTCCAGAAGACTAGAGAGTTCATCAGCAGCAATTAAGGCTACGTCTTTTTGATTACGGCGTTTAATGACAATCACTTGAGACTGATCACTAACTTGATCCAGGATACTTGCTAAATTTGCTCTGGCTTGAGAATAAGTTGTTTCACGAGTCAGCATGAGCCTTTGAGTGAGTTGTACACTATCATTGTACATTTAATAGCTAGATCAAATATAAAGTTTTTATGTGGTTCATTGAATTAAGGTTCAAAGACAAGCTAGAAATAACAAAGACACTTTACAAATAAAGGTAAATACTTATGAGTAGTGCAAAAGTTGCTATCAATGGCTTTGGTAGAATTGGTAGATTAGTCTTTCGGGCAGGTATAGATAACCCTGCTTTTGATTTTGTAGGTATTAACGATCTTTTCCCCCCAGAAGTCTTAGCCTATCTTTTAAAGTATGATTCTACCCATGGTCGCTTTAAAGGGACAGTTGAAGCTACCAATGAAGGGATTATCGTCAATGATAAGTTTATTCCTTGTGTAGCTATTAGAGACCCTGAAGAACTTCCCTGGAAATCATATCAAGCTGAATATGTTGTAGAAGCAACAGGCATTTTCATAGGTTACGAGGGAGCATATAAGCATATTAAAGCCGGCGCTAAAAGAGTGGTTATCTCTGCTCCAACCAAAGATCCTCTTGAAGTGCGTACCCTGTTAATGGGAGTCAATATAGATAGTTACGATCCCGTCAAGGACTTAATAGTCTCCAATGCTAGCTGTACAACTAACTGCTTAGCCCCCGTTGCCAAAGTAATACACGAGAACTTTGGACTAGCTGAAGGACTGATGACAACAGTTCACTCCACAACAGCCACACAGCCAACTGTAGATGGTCCTAGTCGCAAAGATCTTAGAGGCGGTCGGGGGGCAGGACAAAATATTATTCCTTCTTCCACAGGGGCAGCTAAAGCAGTAGCCTTGGTCTTACCTGAACTCAAGGGCAGACTGACTGGAATGGCTTTCCGCGTTCCCACACCTGATGTGTCAGTTGTCGATCTGACCTTCCGTACCGAAAAAGC